>JAEWQT010000022.1 GCA_023399105.1 Pseudomonadota bacterium
GCGTGCAGGACCTCGAACACAAAGTACAGGAAGCCGTTAACCGTATTCAGCCGGAAAGCATGATCCGTGCGGTCATGCAGGAAGCGCGGGAACTGGGCTTCCGCTCCATCAATATGGATCTGATCTACGGCCTGCCGTTCCAGAGCCTGGAAACCTTCGACCGCACCCTGGACGCCATTATCGAGATGAGCCCGGACCGGTTGTCGGTGTTTAACTATGCCCACCTGCCGGAACGCTTTAAACCGCAACGCCGCATCAACGCCGAAGATCTGCCCGATGCCGGGGAAAAACTGGCGATTCTGGGACACTGCATTAACAAGCTGTCTGCAGCCAACTACCACTATGTGGGTATGGATCACTTCGCCAAGCCGGACGATGAACTGGCGCGGGCACAAGCCAGCGGCAAGCTGCACCGTAATTTCCAGGGTTATACCACCCACGGCAACTGCGACCTGATCGGTTTTGGCATTTCGTCCATCAGCCAGATCGGTGACTGGTATCTGCAGAACCAGACCACCATGGACGGTTATGAAGAAGCGCTGGGGCTGGACCAGCTGCCGGTCATGAAGCAACTGCATACCAGTGCTGACGATCGTCTGCGCCGGGCCGTCATCAGCGGCCTGCTGTGCCATCTGGGCGTGGACTTCGCCACGCTGGATCAACAGTTTGGCATCGACAGCCGTGCCGCCCTGGCTGCCAGCCTGAACGAGCTGGAACCCATGGTCAAAGACGAGCTGGTCGAAATCAGTGCCAGCGGTATCCGCATTACCGAGCGCGGCCGCCTGCTGTCACGCAACGTCTGCATGGCCTTTGATACCTACCTGCAACAGCATGAGCAACAACGCTTCTCCCGTGCCATCTGAGCCACGCCGGCGTGGCCGCTGGCTGGCTGAAGCCGCACTGGGGCTGATACTGGTTGCCGGCTTCAGCCTGTGGTTAAACCGCCACATGCTGGCCAGCGGTGAACCGGCGCCGGCAGAAACCCTGCCCGCCCTGCCGGCAGGAACCGGCACCCTGCACTGGCCCGCCCAACACGACAAAACCCTGGTGTATTTTTTCGCCCCCTGGTGTGCGGTGTGCAAAGTCAGCATGCCGTCACTGAATCTGCTGTCCGGCGATGACCTGCGCGTGGTGGTTATTGCCCTGGACTGGCAAAACCAGGCCGAAGTGGAAGACTTTGTCCGCAGCAGTGGTTTTCAGGGGGAAGTATTACTGGGCACAGCAGACACCATGCAGCGCTGGCAAATCGATGCCTTTCCCAGCTACTACGTGGTCGGCCGTGACGGCAAGGTACTGCACCGCGACCGCGGTTTTACCACCCCGCCGGGGTTATTGCTGCGCACCCGCTAAGGCTTTATAGATGCGTTGAATGATGGATGCGCCAGAACGATCAGGCATTATTGCTGCGCACCCGCTAAGGATTTATAGCTGCCCAGGCTGACCGCGCCAGAAACCCCATTGCTGCCCATCAAACTGCAGATACACCCGGCGTTCAAAAGGCTTAACCCGGGATTCCAGACTGCGGCGCAAGGTTCGCGCCGTACGCAGGGCCGGATCCTGAATCCAGGTTTGCAGATCCACCGCCGCCCACTGAATAAATGCCTCTGCGTAGTAGTACTCGCCCACCAGATAGGGCGCGGATAACGCCACCACACGCAGCAATTCTGGCCGGCCATAGTAAAAGCCTTCGGCGGTATCCTCTGAGCGGGCCTCAGGGTAACGGTATATCCATAGGGCCTGAGCCACTTTGCGCGGGCGTCCGTTAACAACGTCGCCCGCCAGCCGCAATTCACTCTCCCGGGTTACCAGACCGTGTTTATACAGAGCTTCCAGCAATACACTGTCGGTAGAGCTTTGCGCACGATCCACTTCGTAAGGCAAGGGAAAGGGGCTCCACATCAGCGTTTCCGCCTTAAGAGCCGCCCGTATCACGGCTTCCGCAGTCGCTGTTGACAAGCCTGGCTGCGCCGGAACGGACGCAGAAAAAAGTAACAGAACGGTAATAATCAACGGTTTCATAATTCCTCCCGGTCACTTAGCATAGCGCGCCATCAGACGAACGTCGGGATTGTCATGCAAATGTCACAGCCCGGTTTTAGATTCGCCTTATCTTAACGAGAACGGATATGACCATGCAGCAAGCCACTGCACAGCAGCATCAGCTTCAGACTGACATACTCGATTCGACCCTGGTGGCCAGGGTCACTCAGGATCCGGCTGAAATCCGCCAGGCCATGGCCTTGCGCTTTCGCGTATTTGCTGAAGACATGGGGGCCAGCATCAGCGGCAGCGAACAGGGACTGGATCAGGATCATTTTGATCAGCACTGCCTGCATCTGGTGGTGAAAGACCTCGCCAATGATCGCGTTGTGGGTTACAGCCGTATCCTCACCAACGAACTGGCTGCCAAAGCCGGCGGCTTCTACTCCGCTACCGAGTTCGATTTAAGCGCCATCTTACTGCCTGGCAAACGTTATATGGAAATTGGCCGGACCTGTGTTGATCCGGATTTCCGCAGTGGTGCCGTAATTGGTTTGTTGTGGTCCGGTATCGCCCAGTTTATGGCCGCCCACCACATTGATTATCTGATGGGCTGCGCCAGCATCCCGCTGCGCGATGGTTACAGCCGCGCCGTCGCCATTATGAACCACCTGCGCGACAAGCACTTCACCGCAGAGCACCTGCGCGCCACGCCCAAAGTGCCGATGCCAACCGTAGAAACCGACCTCGACGGCAAGGCGCTGATGCCGCCGCTGTTAAAAGCCTATCTGCGCATTGGCCTGAAAGTCTGCGGAGAACCCTGTCTGGATAAAGCCTTTAACGTCGCCGATGCCCTGATCCTGCTCGACCGCAAGGATATGAATCAGCGTTACCTGCGTCATTTTACCCGCAGCGAAGCCTGATCATCTCCGGTACGGCCCCTGACAACCCAGGCGGGAACTTCCCGCCTTTTTCTTGTCCCCGGTCAGCCGCCCCACCCGTTATTTTCAGCTAATCTTAGGGCGAATAGTTAAGCGACAACGGGAGCGTTATGACCAGCATCACCATCAGCCAGGCCAGCGAACTTATCTGGGATCTGCTGCAAACCCTGGAAGACACCTACTGGGAAGCCAACACCTGTGACGGCAAAGACCAGGTATTCAACCTTATCCGCCTGCTGACCAGCGAGTATATGGAGCTTTTGAAGATCAGTGTGCAGGATCACCATTATGAGTATGAGGTTATCACCGTCAGCCCTCACGAATTACGGCATACGCTGGAAGATTTTCAGCTGGTCTGCCACAGCCTTACCCGCCGCCAGCGTACCGCTGAGCAACTGGCGGGCTTACTGAAACGGTTTAATCATCACCTGCATGTGTCAGCGTCCTGACATTTCCGGACATTCGGATACAGTGGCGGATGAAACCCATCCGCTACACTGTGCATAACTGAAGAATTAACCGGTATTCAATGAACAAACAACTCCTCATCCTGTTATTGCTGGCACTGGCCGGCTGCGAACCGCAACAACAGAGCGCAACCACCCCGGCGCATGATTTTGATGTGCCGCCCATGCCAGACTTTTCCACCATTAATGATGTAAGAGAAAAGAAGCAGGCCTTTTTTGATTACATGTTGCCCCTGATACAGGAGGCCAACAGCCGCATTCTGGCTGAACGGGCGCTGGCAGAAAAATGGCTGTTGGAACCCGACAACCTGAGCACGGACGAACAACAGGAATTGCAGCATCTGCTGGAAAAATACCGTATTACCACCGATGTTCTGGAACAACAGCAGGACTTACTGCTGCGCCGGGTGAATGCGATTCCGCCCTCTCTGGTTCTGGCCCAGGCCGCTAACGAGTCCGCCTGGGGCACCTCGCGCTTTGCCCGTGAAGGCAACAACCTGTTTGGGCAGTGGTGTTTCAGTGAAGGGTGCGGCCTGATTCCGGAAGGCCGGGGCGACGATGCTCGCCATGAAGTCCGCGCTTTTGCTGACCCGCTGCAATCCATCGAAAGCTATATGCGCAACCTCAACAGCCACCCAAGTTACCGGCAACTGCGTGAATTACGCCTGCAGGAACTGGAGCAACAGGGTTACCCCAGCGGTATTACCCTCAGCGCGGGATTACAGAGCTATTCCCAGCGTGGCCAGGACTATATTGATGAAATTCAGCAGATGATTGAGTTTAATCAGCTGCAACGCTTTGACGTAATCCCTCCGGGCAGCGACAATCAGCGCGATTCTGACTCTGCCTCCGGGGAATAAAGTGCAACCAGCCGAACGTCGTTTCCGTCAGCGCCAACCCGCTGGCCGGTTAAAACTCGAATTTTGTCTGTTCAACTGGTTTGGACGCCCAAAGAAACCCCAACCGGCCACCGTCAGCGACTTTGCCATCAGCGGCCTGACCATGTTCAGTGACGTAAAACTCAAGCCCGGCCAGCGCCTGTTGCTGAATCTGGCCAGTCACGATCACCGCCTGCAGGCCGTTCCGGCTCAGATCATCCGCTGCGATGAACACACCGGTCACTATCGGTACGCCGTTCAGTTCACTCTCGGCCACATGCCAGCCGGTGCCAGCCGCGCGGCCTACTCGGTACTGCAACAACTGGAGCATGGTTTGAAACGCCCACGGGCGGCCTGACCCTTCTCATTACCCAGGAATATACACATGGATTCTGTACTGGTTATTAACAGCGGCAGCTCTTCGGTTAAGTTTGCCCTCTTTACCTCAGCCACGGCCACCCATCCGGCCCTGACCGCCCTGGCCGAGCGTCTGAACGAACCCGGCTCTGCCATCCGCGTCCGCGGTGAGCTGGAACACCAGCAAGCCCTCGGCGAACACGCCAGCCATCGCAGTGCCATGCAGGCCTTTCTGCAACTGGCGCAACCCTGGCTTGGCAATCTGCGCGGTGTTGGCCACCGGGTAGTGCATGGCGGTGAGCGTTTTACACACAGCACCGTTATTGACGACAGCAACCTGGCCGATCTGGCCAGCTTATCGGCCCTGGCCCCGCTGCATAACCCGTTGAACGTGCAAGGCATTGAACTGTGCCGTGAACTCTTTGCCGACATCCCGCAGATTGCCGTGTTTGATACCTCGTTCCACCAGAGTATTCCGGAAGCGGCTTACCTGTATGGCGTACCCTACGACTGGTATGAACAGGATGCCGTCCGCCGTTATGGTTTTCACGGCACCAGTTACCGCTACGTTACTCAGGAAGCGGCTCGCCGGTTGCACAAGCCGGTCGGGGAAACCAATCTGCTGATCGCCCACCTGGGCAACGGCTGCAGCGCTACGGCCGTACGCTTCGGTCAATCGGTCGACAGCACCATGGGGTTAACCCCACTGGAAGGCCTGGTGATGGGTTCGCGCTGCGGTGATATTGATCCGGGCCTGATCGAACACATGCACCGCAGCCGTGGCCTGACGCTGGAACAGTGCATGCACGAACTCAACCGCAACAGCGGTCTGAAGGGTTTATCCGGTCTCAGCAACGATATGCGCACCCTGTTACAGGCGGAGGCCGAAGGCAACGTCGCGGCCAGGCGCGCCATCGATGTGTTCTGCTTCCGGGTAGCGCGCAGTTTTGCCGCCCTGTCAGTATCCCTGGCCGATATCGATGCCGTGGTCTTTACCGGTGGCATTGGCGAACACGCCGCTGGGGTGCGCCAGCGTATTCTGGCCGCCTGGCGTAACCGGAATTTCCGCCTCGACAGCGGACTGAACCAGCAACATGGCGATGAGCAGGGTCGTATCACCCAGCAAGGTTCACCGCTCGCCTTAGTAGTACCCACCGATGAAGAACGCATGATTGCGTTGGATACCTACCAGCTGACCGAGGCCTTATGATCAATATTTTTATTGCCCCAACCGGGCTGGAAAGTGGCTTAACCAGCATCAGCCTGGGGTTAATCCGGGCGCTTGACGCGCAGGGTCTGAAAGTTGGTTTTGTTAAGCCGGTAGCGCCCGGCTATGCCGCCAGCGAGCGCTCTACCCATCTGGTACGCACCCTGCTGCATCTGCAGACGCCCGACCCCATGCACCTGAATCTGGTGCAACAGCGCGTCAGTGACGGCCTGCTCGACCGGGTACTGGAAGATACCGTGGCCCTGCACGCCATTGCCAGCCGCGACTGCGACGTGGTGCTTATTGAAGGCCTGGTACCCGACCGCAGCGAACCTTACACCGCCAAACTGAACGCCGAAATTGCCAAGGCCCTGAATGCTGAAATTCTGCTGGTTGCCAGTGGCCGTAACCGCACGGTACAGCAGGTGCAATCCGAACTGAAAATCCAGCTGGGCATCTTTGGCGGAACCCAGGCCAACCTGCTTGGCTGTGTGATTAACAAAGCCGGACGCGGTCCCCGTCATACCGGTATTCCATCGGTTGGCGAACCTACCCCAACCACTCAGGCGGAAGATTTCAGCCAGCTGAAACTGAATAACTGCCCGCTGTTGGGCACTATTCCCTGGACCGCCGAACTGATCAGCCCGCGCACCCTGGATGTCGCCCGCGCCCTGAATGCCGAGATTCTGAACGCCGGTGAACTCGACACCCGTCGGGTTATGCGCATTGCCATGGGCGCCCGCTCGCTGGGTAATATGATCGACGTATTGCGCCCCGGCACCCTGCTGGTTGCCCCCGGCGACCGCGACGATATTCTGGTCGCCGCCGCCATGGCCGCCACCAACGGCACCCCACTGGCCGGCTTGCTGCTGACCCACGGTATCAAACCGGCCGAAAACCTGATAAACCTGTGCCGCAGTGCGCTGCAAACCGGCATTCCGGTGCTGCAGACGCATCTCGATACCTTTGCTACGGCCCAGCAGCTGACCCACATGGATACCCAGGTCGCCATTGATGACGCCGACCGGGTGCAGCTGATTATGGAAACCGTGGCCAACCATCTGGACATGCCCACCCTGATGCAACAACTGGGGCAACCGCATGCCAGCCGCCTCAGTCCGGCCGCTTTCCGCTATCAGATGGTGGAAAAAGCCCGCGCTGCCAACAAACGCATTGTGCTGCCGGAAGGCGAAGAGCCGCGCACCATTCAGGCCGCGGCGATTTGTCAGAGCCGCGGCATTGCCAACTGTGTGTTACTGGGAGATCCGGAGCGCATCGTCCAGATTGCCCAGGCCAACGAGGTGGAACTGCCCGACGGGCTGCAGATTCTGGACCCCGCCAGCGTCCGCCAGAACTACGTCGCCGGCATGGTTGAGCTGCGCAAACACAAACAACTGACCGAACCCATGGCGCTGGCGCAGCTGGAAGATAACGTGGTGCTGGGTACCATGATGCTGGCCCAGAACGAAGTCGACGGACTGGTATCCGGCGCCATTCACACCACCGCCAACACCATCCGTCCGGCGCTGCAGCTGATCAAAACCGCGCCCGGCGCCAAACTGGTGTCGTCGGTCTTTTTTATGGGTTTGCCCGATCAGGTGCTGGTGTACGGCGACTGTGCGGTTAACCCCGACCCGAATGCCGAAGAGCTGGCCGACATTGCCATTCAGAGTGCGGAATCGGCCCTGGCCATGGGCATCAGTCCGCGCATTGCCATGGTCAGTTACAGTACCGGCAAATCCGGCAGCGGTGCCGATGTGGAAAAAGTCCGCACCGCCACCGAACTGGTGCGTCAGCTGCGCCCCGATCTGATTATTGACGGCCCGCTGCAGTACGACGCCGCCACCACCGCCAGCGTGGCCCGCAGCAAAGCGCCGGACAGCCCGGTAGCCGGTCAGGCCACGGTACTGGTGTTCCCGGATCTCAATACCGGTAATACCACCTACAAAGCCGTGCAGCGCAGCGCCAATGTCATCAGCATCGGGCCGATGCTGCAGGGCCTGGCCAAGCCGGTGAACGACCTGTCGCGAGGGGCCTTAATTGAGGACATCGTTTATACCATTGCGCTGACGGCCATTCAGGCCCAGCAACAAGAACAACACCCAACTGAATAATAAAAAAATATCCGGGAGCCACCGTTATGCCACCTGTAATCACCGGAGTCATTGCCAGCCTGCTGCTGACCCTGAACATTCTGTTCTGGTGCATCCTGCTGTTTGCTTTTACGCTGCTGAAAATCATTCTGCCCATCCGTCCGGTGCGGAAATTACTGACCGCCATTCTTACGTTAATTGCCAACGCCTGGGTCAGCTGTAATTCCGGCTGGATGTGGTTAACCCAGAAAATGGACTGGACCATTCAGCGCCCGTCCGGGCTGGACCGAAAAGGCTGGTATTTCGTAATCAGCAACCACCAGAGCTGGGTGGATATTCTGGTGCTGCAACACGCCCTGAATGGCCGCGTTCCGCTGCTGAAATTCTTCCTCAAGCAAGAACTGATCAAGGTACCCGTTATGGGGGCGGCCTGGTGGGCGCTGGATTTCCCCTTTATGAAACGCTACAGCAAGGCCTACCTGGAAAAGCACCCGGAAAAGCGTGGTCAGGATCTGGAAACCACCCGCAAAGCCTGTGAAAAATTCCGCGATATGCCCACCAGCGTGATGAATTTTCTGGAAGGCACCCGCTTTACCCAGCGCAAACACGATGAACAACAATCGCCCTTTCAATACCTGCTCAAACCCAAAGCCGGTGGTATGGCCTTCGCCATGAGTGCGATGGGCGAGCAGTTCCGTTCGGTATTGGATGTCACCATTCATTACCCGCAGGGCATTCCCACCTTCTGGGATTTTCTTCAGGGCAAAATGCAGCGCTGTACCGTTCTTATAAATGAAATTGAAATTCCTCAGGCACTGCGTAACGGCGATTACGAAACCGATGAGCAATACCGGCTGAATTTCCAGTTGTGGGTGCAAACATTATGGGAACAAAAAGACCAGCAACTGCAGCAACTGCACAACGCCTGACAATCAGGCACTGACCACGCAATTACGACCCTGCTCTTTGGCCTGATACAAACGCCGGTCGGCGCGCCGCAGCAGTTCATCGCTGTGGTCGCCAACGGCCGGTGTCATCGCCGCCACCCCGGCACTGAGGGTACAGAACCCCGTTTCTGAACGTTCATGAGACAACTGCAGCGCCGCCAGATCGCGGCGGATTTTTTCCGCCAGCCGGGTCGCGTCGGCGGTACTGTTACCTGGCAACAGCAAAACAAACTCTTCACCGCCGAAACGGGCACCGAGATCAGCCGGACGCTGACAATGGGCCGCAATCACCCGGGCAATGGTCTGCAAACAATGATCGCCCTGCTGATGCCCGTAACAATCGTTGTAATCCTTAAAGCGGTCGGCATCGATCATCACCAACGCCAGCGGTTGTTGCTGGCGTATGGCACGGCGCCATTCAATGTCCAGTTGTTGTTCGAAGTAACGCCGGTTGGCCAGGCCTGTAAGACTGTCGGTGGTCGACAGTTCATGCAGCTGCCGGGTTAGCACCTGCAGACGCAGCGCTTCCAATGACAGCAGACGATTCTGCACATAATCGGTACGAGCGCCGGACTCCACGGCATAGGCCAGGTAGGCACCCAGACCAATCAGCATCAGCCAGAACGACACAAACAGCGGAACGAAGACCATCAATACCTGATCCATCTCCGCCTGGCCGGTTTGTAACGGTTGCAACAACAGCAGCAAGACATATAACGCCAACAACCCCAGCGATACCGTCAGCATCGCCCGTATGCTGAGCCGCAGCGCCACCATGGTGAACACCTGTATCGGTACCATACCCAGGTGATAGGCGAAGCGCATTTCCGCAGGAATCAGAGTAATAAAAAACAGCACTGAAGCACCGGCCGCAAAGACACCCACAGCGGCGACCACCATCATATAAGGGGCCAGAAACGAACGTGGTACCCACCATAACAACGCAAACAAGACGACGGCAAACCCAACCCGCAGGCTGACAATAAGCTGAGCGTTATCACCGCCCAGCAAAATATCTGACCAGCAAAATGCCAGATAAAACAGCAACCCACCGGCAATAATCCGCCGGTCAATCTCCAGAAAACGGCGATTACGGGCGCGCAGATATTCATGTTCCAACACGCGGGGAAACCGGGCAATGCGCCGGCCACGGTGCAGTTGCCCGGTCAGGAAATCA
Source organism: Pseudomonadota bacterium (assembly GCA_023399105.1). GTDB lineage: Bacteria > Pseudomonadota > Gammaproteobacteria > Pseudomonadales > Oceanobacteraceae > Venatoribacter. Next base: position 10,048 of record JAEWQT010000022.1, read on the forward strand.
ATCTTACGACCAATCTGTTCCAGGGTATCGTCCTGCGGGGGATTATCTGGGCTGGGCACGTTGCGCATCCGTATCAGGCAAGATTGTTATTATGTTAAAAAACAACAGGAGCATCGGGCAGAATGCGGCCAGGCAGAAGTTATTTTTTGTCACAAGATGCACACCTTCAGTAACCGCCGGTTAAACAATCGACATGGTTAATCCTGCGAAATCAGTGACTCCAATCGCAGCATCAGTACCGGCCGGGTGCGGTAATCGGTATCACGATGCCATTCAAATTGCGGTGCTATTTCAAAAAACATCCAGTCACTGTAAACCTGCCGGCGGTAACGAACTCCGGCGTAATAATTGTAAAAGGTAGCTCCCTGTTCCGAATCGCCACTGGCACCGGCGTTATAGGCCAGCACAGCCTTTGGACTCAGTTCATGGTAGAGCGCCAGATCGTAATTAAGATCAAAAAATTGATTGTCCAGCAGATATCGTGCGCGGGCATTCACGCGGAATACTTTTTCTGTATTGAGCGGATAATCCAACCGCAGCTCAGTGTCTTCACCCCAGCCATCGTCGCGGAAATAATACAGTGTCTGGGTTGCCCGAACTTCCCAGGCCGACAAATAGGCATAACGGCGCGCCCGGAAACGGGTATAGGGGTTGAGAGGTAAACCGCCGCGGATACCCACATCAAAATCAGTACGCCAGGCTGCCCGTTCGTTGATCAGAAAACGCAGGGCGGTGGAATAATTGGTGTTATCAACCGATTCCAGAAAATTCTGCTGTACGGCATCCTCTTCCTCTTCCGATTCAATCAGCAGTTTCAGCCGGTCATTGGTGTGCGGCAGATCCAGTTTAACGCTGACCCCGAATTTATATTCCAGCGTGTCGCCGGAAACCTGCCGGGTCGACATACGGATTTTCGCCCGGCTGCCCTGAATATCGTCATCAATCAGATCGTCGCCAAAAAAAGCATCCACGAAAAAAGAGTCCAGACTACCGGACACTGAATTCAGATAACCAGCCAACCAGGCACGGGACGCTTCCAGTGCCGGATCGCTGACCAGAGTGATGGATCGTTCCGGCACCGGCGATGAGGATTTTTCCATATCCGGCAAGCGGGCACTGGCATCTTCCGGCAGCAGTACCGGTTGCGGCCACCAGCTGTAGGCCGGACAGGCCAGAACAATGAACAGCAACAGCGCGTAACGCATCCGCAATTCAGACCGGATCCTGGTGAATAATAATCTGAGCGTGCGGAAATTCAGCCCGGATCGCCAGCTCCACGCACCGGCCAATGGCATGAGCATCGTACAGCGATTGTTGGCCGTCGAGCTCCAGATGCAACTGAATAAACTGCACCGGACCAGATTGCCGGGTCAGCACGTCATGACAGCCCCGTACCCCGGGGCAGCTGAGTACCGTCTGCTCCAGACGGGCTAAATCCTCCGCCGCCATGGCCTGATCCATCAGCACCGCCAGTGCCGATTTAACAATACCCAGCACACTGGACAGCAAAACCAAGGCAATCAGCAACGCCACCACCGGATCCAGCCAATATTGTTCCCAATACGCGGCCAGCAACGCTGCCACCACGGCCAGACTGGTGAGAATATCGCCGTAATAATGGGCGGAGTCGGCCTTAATCGCCAGCGAACCGGTCTGACGATACACATAACGCTGATACAGCACCAAAGCGGCCGTCGCCAGGGCTGAAAACAGCATCACTCCGATGCTTTCTTCCAGCGCCATGACCGGCTGCGGATTCAGCAAACGCTCCATCACATGCAGCAGCAATACCACCGCTGAACCAAGAATAAACGCCGATTGAATCAGCGCCGCAATGCCTTCGGCTTTGGTATGACCAAACGGATGATCACGATCAGCCGGCACCAGTGCGTAGCGTACGGCATAAAAATTGACCGCCGAGGCGGCAATGTCCATCAGCGAATCCAGTAACGATGACAGTACGCTGGCAGAATCACTCAACACCCAGGCAAAAATTTTGGCGGCCAGCAGTATCAGTGCGGTGGCTAAAGACGCCACAGCGGCGGTTTTAATCAATCTGGCACGTTGAACAGTCATGAAGCATTCCTTGGTTAAACCGGCCTGTCCGGCCATGGCGCTGGCCATTGTGCCAGAACCGGAAAATATCTGCCCGCTGGCCTGAACCTACCTTTGCAGCGCCGGCAGCCCTGATTACACTGGCGCTTCTCACCGAACTCCAAAAATATGATCAGGGATACCAATATGATCAAGTTACTGTTTACCGCTTTCGCGCTGGCCGGCCTGGCCGGTTGTGCGGCCACCACGCCCATTCTGGTCGCGGGCACCGGTGCTCAACAGCTGGCGCTGCACGATGAAAACATCAAACTGCGGGCGGCTGCGGCTTTGCGCGAAGAACCGGATTTACTCACCTACTCAGTGCAGGCCATCAGTGAAGGCCGTACCGAAGAAGCGGTTAATACCTATCTGCTGGGCTATAACAACCGCGAATACAGCACTAACATGAAATCTCTGGCGCTGTACCAGATTGCCCTGCTGTATATGAACCGTTACAACGATCAGCGTGACGACCAGCTCGCCCGCCGCTATCTGCAACGCCATCAGCAGGAATTCCCGTCCTCACGCCTGGAACCGAAAATTGCCCATCGCCTGCAATTGCTGGAACAGCGGGCGCAGGAACCGGTGCAGCTGAGTGCCCGCCAACTGCTGAAAGACGTTAACCGTAACGAACTGCTGGGCAGTGAACGCCTGACTTACGACGCCGAATTAACGCCCATGAGCGAGCGCGCCATTACCCATGGTCGGGTTAACGATGCCGAAGCGGTGTATCTGATTCTGTACGAAAACACAGCCTCATCCGATGAGATGCGCGCCAAAGCACTGTATCAGCTGGGCCTGATCTTCATGAGTCCTTACAACCAGCAGGGCAACAACCAGAAGGCGCTGGGGTATCTGCGTAAAATCAGCACAGAATTTCCCCACACCTCTGTCGCCGAGCCAGCTAACCGGCGTATTAATGAACTGCTGAACCGGCAGAACTAACCGGTCTGGCCACCAGCAATGGCATGGCATAGGTCTGTAACAGCCGCTGGCGCACCGGTGCCTCCAGCGGTTGCAGACGCTGTTCCAGCTGTGTGGCCACTTCACTGTGCCATTCAGCGCCCGGATACTGCTCATAACCACTGAAATCACGCTGCAACAACGCCAGCGCCGTGCGCTGAACCGGTAAAATTTCCCGCATCAGCTCCAGCTGCTGATCAATGGCTTGCGCCATCTGATCGGCGCTGCTCAGTTCAACACCCGCCAACGGCCGGCCAAAATCGACAATAAAGCGGCCTTTCTGACCGGTCATCCCCACCAGAATACTGCGCGTATCCTCCCCCGGCGCTTTGTCGTAGCGTCCATTATTGGCCAGTGTCACCAGCTCATTGGCTTTTAACACATCACAGGGGTCCCACTCATATTGAATGCATACCGGCACCGGCCGCATCTGCGTCAGCGTGCGGGTAAAATCCTCACCACGCTCACGGCCATTCAGCGCCAGCATCTTCAGCACCGCCGTATCGGTTTCATCAACGCCGTCTTTAGCACGCCCTTCACGCTGAGCAATCCAGACGGACACACCTTCGTCCAGCGACTGACGGATATACCCCGAAAGCTTCTGCAATTCGCGCAGTTTTTCGCGGTTATTGGCGAACGACCGCTTCACCACAAAACTTTTATTCAGCCGCATAATATCCGCCACATCGGGATGGCTGAGCAGGTTGTCACCAATGGCAATACGACTGGTCGGCCAGCCGGCCCGGTGCAGACTGTAATTAATCAGCGTCGGATCCATGGCAATGTCGCGGTGATTGGAAATAAATAAATACGGCGTACCGGGGGTTAAATGTTCCAGCCCACGCACTTCAATCTGTTGCGATGACCGCTCCAGCAGCATGGCGATTAATGGGGCCAGCCACCGCTGAAAATCATCCACCGTCTGAATGCTGCGGGCCTGACGCTGCAGATACCAGCGCAGCAATGGGCTCAGCCAGCGGTAATACCAGGCCGGCTTACCGGGAAAACGGAACCGCAGCAATGCCGCAAACAGATCCGGAGAGCGCAGTAAGCGTTGCAATACCGCCGCAACGTCGGCGTCACCATAAGGGCGGATATCCGCGTAAATGTCTGGGGTGTGGGCAGATTCGGTGTTCGGCATGAAGTCTCACAGACAAGTTCAGATCAATACAGGGGCGCCATTATGCCGCCGGTGGCACGGTATATCACGGCGCCATACTGGTATATCCTAACGTCCCAAAGAGGTATTAACGACCGGAATTACAGCAAATGATTAATGAATGGCAGCCAGTAAAAACCTATCACGCCGCAATTGACCTGCACCTGTTACAAAGGTTCGCTGAGCTGGGCGAGCAGGCACAGGCCGGTCATCAGGGCTTGGCGGACCAGGTCAGCGCTGAACAGCAGCAACAGGCCGCCGGCTGGCTGCAATTACCGGAAAGCGACTGGCAACCCGTATTACAACAACTGCCTTCCGGCCAGCTGTTCCCGCTGGCGGTCTTTTTCACCCTGGCCGAACAGCAGTTCAGTGGCTGGCAATGTGGTAAACGCAACCCGGCGATCTGGATTTTCCGCTGGTTGCGTCAGCACGATCAGCTACCGGCCAAAGACGCGATCCGGCAACTGAAAAAACTGACCGATAACCGCTACATTCCTTATGGCAGCGTGCTCTGATCAGGAAGCGGATGAATCACTCAGCAGAGCCAGCAGGGCCTGCTGATCCCGTGGCCACTGAAAGCAGTGCCAGCCTTCGGGGCAGCTTCCCGACTCAATATCCTCACTGATGGCCAGCAGCAACCGGTCGCGCTGCTCGGTATCCCGCAGCAAGCGGGCCACTGAATCCTTCGCGCTGGCGCTGGTGACCACCAGGGCCGCCGGTTGCAGCTCGGCCAGTCTATAACCGAACAGCAGCGGGTCATTCAGCAGCAGACAATCCCAACCCGCTTTGCGCACACAGGCGGCCAGCTCGGCCGAAAAATCTTCATTGGCGGTCAGCAACAACAGCCGGTGTCCGCCGTGCAGGAGCTCGTCCGGAACCGGCATATTATTACGCTGCAGAAAACTGATAAAACCCGCCACCGGAATCCGGTTATCGCCGCGCCCCGGCAGCTTATAGGCTTCCAGATGACCACGTTCTATCCAGCGAATGACGGTGCGGAAGTTCACACCACAAAAGCGCGCAACATCCCCGGTGGTTAAGGCCTGCTTTTCCTTCACGGCAACATCCCGTTGGTTATCCGATTGAATTCCAGTATAGATAGCCTGTGCCTAAAGCAAGTTGATTTATGGAGTACCTGATGCAACCCACTCTGCTGCTGGTTGATGATGAACGCGGCATCACCGATGCCCTGCAGCGCATGTTGCGGGGCGAACCCTGGCACATTCTGCACGCCAGTAACGCCAGCGAAGCACTGGCGTTATTCGATCAGCACGACATTCAGTTGCTGATTACCGATTACAAAATGCCCGGCACCGATGGTTTAACCCTGTGCCGGCAGGTACGCGAGCGCTCACCGGCCACCTACCGGCTGTTGTTGTCTGGCCAGGTTGATTACGCAGCCTTACGGCAGGCCTGGCAAAATGGCGATGTGCATCGCTTTGTCGCCAAACCCTGGGACAATCTGCTGCTGACACTGGATATTCGCGAGGGTTTACGCCAGCAACAATTACTGCAACACAGTACGCATCTGCAGCACCAGCTCAGCCAGCAGGAACCGCTGTTATTAACCGATGAGAACTGGGTGGTGCGTCATGCCAACGAACCGCTGTGCCGGCTGTTAAACTGCCGGCCCGACGAACTCTGTGGCATCAACCTGTTTGCGCCGGCACTCAGTGCCATGCCGGTGAATCTGGAAACCGAAGTAACGCATCAAACGGAACAGCAACAGCATTGGCTGGGCCTCTTCACGTTTCAGCGTCCTCATCAGCCGACGGTAACCACCCGCATGACCATCAGTCCGCTGGGGCCGCATTTCCGCCTGTGCCTGTGCCAGCCGGTCAACGAATTGCTGGCGCCGGAACGCGGACTGCAGGAGGAACTGCAACGTTACAGCGGCGAACACCACCTGCAACGACTGCAGCAGGATGCCGGTGCGCAGCCACACGACATGCAGTTACTGGTCATCAGCTTTGCGCCCGGCGATATCAGCAACCGCGATATTGCCTCCATCTGCTTTGAAAAACTGCAGGCCGCCAGTGGTGACCGCTACAGCATCTATTCACCACAACCACACCAGTTTTTAGTGCTGCTGCCTGCTAACCTCAGCCTGACCGCTCAGGCGTCGTTGCAACAGGCCATTCGTCAGCAATTTGCCCAACCGCTGCAGCTGCAGAATTGTGAACAATGGCTGCAGCCACAACTGAGCCTGGAACAGAAGCCGGCGAATATTTCCTGCTGGATCGAATGGCTGCGACAACGACTGGGCATCCCCGGCAGCCCGGTCAGCACCCCTCCCGATCACCTGCCTGCCGCCACCTCCGCGCAGAACACCGGACAGGCGGCCGAACCATTACCGATACGGCCGGTATTCGACCGTTGCGGACGCTTGGTCGCACTGGAACTGCCAGCATTCAGCCAGCATCGGGAAACGGACTGGCCTGCCGCTCTGCGCCACCTGTTACAGCATTGGCAACGGCTGTTTACCAGCCCGATGAATATGTTGCTGAACGCCAGCCTGACAACACAGCACGACCTTACTGCGTTATTACAGGCTCTGCAGCAGCTGCCACGGGACAGCTGGCAGGGCTTTGCCCGCATCAGTGAAGCCGATTTACTGGATCAGAGTGCAGAAGCCATGACCTTCCGGCAGCAATTACGCGACCATGGCTGCCAACTGTTATTACAACAATTTGGTCAGGGCTTCCTGAGCCCACGACAAGTGCTGCAACAACCGCTGGCGGGGGTTTGTATCACGGCGGAATTTCTCAGCCAGTTGCGTGGCAGCAAAGTCACACCACAGAGCCGGCGTCTGTTGCAAAAACTGCATGAACAACCCCTGCTGCTGTACACCAACCACATTGACACCCCAGAACAGCTGGCTGCCGCGCACCTGAACCAACTCGACTGGCTGGCCGGAGATATTCTTTCCCCCCGCATCAGCCCGGAGCAGTTGCAATGGTTCGCCGGACAAGGAGACCCGGGCGCGTGATTCCACGCCGGAATCGGGTATGATCAGGCACAGAAATTACCATCGATCATTGTTGAGGAGCCATTGTGAATAAAGACCACGCCTACCACCAGATTGCCCTGGCCTGCCTGAAAGCCCTGCGTACGCCGACGGCAGCGGCCGCTCAGGATCCGGCCCAGGCGCTGTATGAGGTGATCGACCAGGCCTTTTCACAACAAACGGCGTTGCTGCTGGCGGAACTGGATGACTGTCAACACCGTCTGACCAGCATTGCGGCGCTTGACCCACAGCGCCACAGCCTGGCCGATGCCCAGGCCATTGCCCGGCATACCGGCCAGTCACACTGAAGCCAAACCCAACACCCCAAGGAGACGGCATGTTCTCGCCCCGTTACTGGATATTTTTCGCCATTGTTCTGGCCGCTATTGGATTCTCTATGTTCCGTATGTCTGCCCAACCGGAGCTGATTGTCAGCCCCGCCGATCCGTTCAGTTATCGTTATCTGCAATTACCCAACGGTATGAAAGTGGTGCTGGTACAGAATCCGGACGCCGACAAAGCGGCCGCTGCTGTCAGTGTTGATGCCGGCAGTGGCGATGATCCGGCTGGTCGTGAAGGCCTGGCGCATTTCCTTGAACACATGCTGTTTTTAGGCACCGAACCCTATCCGGAGGCCGGTGAATATCAGGCTTACATCAGCCGCCACGGCGGCAGCCACAACGCCTTTACCGCCCACAGCCAAACCACTTATTTCTTCGAGCTGGACAACAACGCCCTGCCCGGTGCGCTCGACCGCTTCGCGCCCTTCTTTATTTCCCCCACCTTCGACGCCACCTACGTTGAGCGCGAAAAAAATGCCGTGCATGCGGAATACAGTGCCAAGCTGAAAGACGATTTCCGCCGGATTTTTTCCGCCGAAAAGCAGGCCATGAACCCGCAGCACCCCTTTGCCTCATTCGCCACCGGCAACCTGGATACCCTGGCCGATCGTCCCGGCAGCAATATCCGTGACGAACTGCTGGATTTTTATGCCAAACATTACTCCGCCGACCGCATGACCCTGGTGCTGGCCGGCAACTATGAACTCGACCAGCTGCAACAATGGGCCGAGCAACACTTTGCCGCTGTACCGGTGCGCGATACCACGCCGCGCCAGCCCAACCCACCGTTATTTGCTGATGGCCAGCTGCCGCTGGACCTGAACATTGAACCAGTCAAAGAAATCCGCCGTCTGCAATTCACCTTCCCGATGCCGGAAACCCAATCCAATTACGCGGTGAAACCGGTACAGCTGCTGACCCATCTGCTCGGCCATGAAGGCGAAGGCAGTCTGCTCGCCTATTTAAAAGCCCAGGGCTGGGCCGAAGGCTTAAGCGCCGGACGCTCACTCAGCACCCACAGCGAATCCAATCTGGTGGTGCAGATCCAGCTGACCCGTGCCGGTCTGCTGCAAACCGACCGTATTACCCAGGCACTGTTGCACTACATAGGCCTGCTGCAACAACAACCGCTGCCGGATTACCTGTTAACGGAACAGCATCAGCTCAGCGATCTGATGTTCCGCTTCCAGGAGCACAGTCGTTTGTCCGACTACGTGGTACGCCTCAGCAGCAACCTGCTGGTGTACCCGCCGGAAGATGTGATTTATGGCGATTACCGCTGGCAGCCGGCCAGCCCGGCACAGCTTAAACCCTATCTGGATGCCCTGAACGGCAATAACATGCTGCGCACCATTATTGCCCCCGGTATTGCCACCGACACGGTTGACCCCTGGTACAACACCCCGATCCGCATCCGCCCGCTGAACTATCAGGCCGATGCCCAATTGGAAACCGAACTGCAGCAGGCGTTGTTCCTGCCGCAACCCAACCCCTTTATTCCGACCGATTTCAGCCTCTATCAGGGTGAACCGCAAAGCGTACCCGCGCGGTTACGCGATGAAGCCGGTCTGCGCCTGTGGTACTACCCGGAACAGGAATTTGCCCAGCCGAAAGCCCGTGTACTTATCCAGCTGCAACAAGCATCGGTGCAGAACAGCGCCCGTAACCGGGTGCTGGCACAGTTGTATGCCCGCAGCGTCAATGAAGATCTGAACACCTTCAGCTATCCGCCGCATCTGGCCGGCCTCAGCTATCAGCTGAGCGCCAGCGGCCGTGGCCTGGAAATTACCCTCGCCGGTTACCAGCACAAGCTGCCGGTACTGCTGGAGCGGTTGCTGCAACAAATGCAGGACAGCCAGCTGAGCGATGATGATTTCGACCGCTACCGCGCGTCCCTGCAACGCAGTCTGGAAAATCAGCTGAAAAATAAACCTTTCGAACGCGCGCTGGCGGAGTTGCGCCAGTGGCTGTACGACCCGTCGTTCAGCGAGCAACAACTGCTGCAGGAACTGGCTAACGTAACCCGCGCCGATGTACTGAACTTTGCCCAGCGCTTCCGTAACGACCTGAGCCTGCAGATGTATGTACACGGCAGCCTCAGCGCCGCCCAGGCCCAAACCTTTGCCGATACCGTCAGCCGTTATTACCCGGCCACCGGTACGGCTCTGCCATTACCGGCCGTACTGCAGCCGCCGGTGGGCCGCCAGCAGCTGAACCTCGACCTTGACCATCAGGACAAGGCGCTGGTGCTTTACGTGCAGGGACTGGACAACAGTGACCGCAACCGCGCCCGTTTCTCATTGCTGGGGCAGATGCTCAGCGCGCCCTATTACCAGCGCCTGCGCACCGAAGAACAATTGGGCTATGTGGTCTTTGCCACCCAGTTTCCGCAGCAAACCGTGCCCGGACTGGCCTTTATTGTGCAGGCACCGGACGCCAGCCCGCAGGATATTCTCGACAGCAGCGAGCGCTTCTTTGCTGACTTTGAAGCCACGCTGGCCAATATGGGTGACACCGAATTCCGGGCGTATCAGCAGGGACTGAAAACCCTGCTGCTGGAAAAACCGAAAAACATGGGCGAAAAATTTGCCCGCTTCTGGCGCGACGCCGATATCGGCCGGTCAACCTTCGACACCAACGAAGCCATTGCTGCCGAAGTGGAGCAGCTGACACTGAACGATATACGGGCGCTGTATCAGCACGCCCTGCTGGAGCAAGGCCGGCCCTGGGTGATCGTTACTCAGGGAGGACAGGTACAGAACGCTAAAGCCCTGACCAGTCTGCCGCGTGACCAGCTGTCACGCTTTACCGTACCGGCCGGGGAATAACCCGGCCCGCCAGCCTCTTAACAAAAACAATAATCAAGGACTGTCATCATGATGAAAACCGCCTTTATTACCGGTGCCGCTTCCGGCATCGGTCTGGCCACCGCCCAAGCCCTGTATGCCCGGGG
>JAEWQT010000092.1 GCA_023399105.1 Pseudomonadota bacterium
GCGCTCAATATGAGGGCAATGGCAGAATTTGCAAGCCCTCCCGCCGGTTACTGCGGTGCAAACACCCCGGATGATAAATACCGGTCACCGCGGTCGCAGACAATCACGACAATGGTGGCATTCTGCAGCTGTTGTGCCAGCCGCAACGCCGCCGACACCGCCCCACCGGAGGAAACACCGCAGAAAATGCCTTCTTTACGCGCCAGTTCGCGCATGCAGTGCTCGGCTTCCTGCTGGGTGATGTCCAGCACGGTATCGACCCGCTCGCGCTCAAAAATGGTCGGCAGGTATTCCTGCGGCCAGCGGCGGATACCCGGAATGGCCGCGCCGTCAGAGGGCTGCAGGCCAACAATCTGCACCTGCGGATTCTGTTCTTTCAGGTACTGCGACGTACCCATAATAGTGCCGGTGGTGCCCATTGAGCTGACAAAGTGAGTAACCCGGCCGCCGGTCTGGTGCCAGATTTCCGGGCCGGTGGTGGCGTAGTGCGCGGCCGGATTATCGGTATTACCAAACTGATTCAGCACTTTGCCTTCGCCGCGGGCTTCCATCGCCAGCGCCAGATCACGGGCACCTTCCATGCCATTGCTGACCAGAATCAGCTCGGCGCCATAGGCTTCCATGGCCCAGCGCCGTTCCATGGTGGCGTTATCCGGCATAATCAGAATCATGCGGTAGCCTTTAATGGCGGCGGCCATGGCCAGGGCGATACCGGTATTACCACTGGTGGCTTCAATCAGGGTGTCGCCGGGCTGAATATCACCACGGGCTTCGGCATTGGCAATCATCGCCAGCGCCGGACGATCTTTGACCGAGCCGGCCGGATTATTGCCTTCCAGCTTCAGCAGAATGGTATTGCTGTTGCCTTCCGGCAGCAGACGCTGCAGGCGCACCAGCGGAGTGTTGCCAACGGTGTCGGCAATGGTGGGATACTGAAAGTCGGTCACGGCAGGCCCTGTCTATATAACCAAAGGGCGCACAGTTTACCTGTGCACCGGGGCAGAAGGTAATATCCCTTCGATATTTGCTTATAGCAGACTGGCCCGGCACAACGATTGCACCCCCGCACGCCGGGCTTTATTCTGGCCGCACTTTTGCGTTGAGCTGCCGGCATGAACCACTGGACCATTCAGAACCGTATCCTGTTTTTAGCTCTGCTGCCCGGCGTGCTGGTCACTCTGGTGCTGGGCATCTTTTTTATGTCAGAGCGGGCCCAGGATTTAAACAACCTGCTGGAAGAGCGGGCACTGGCGATGGTGAAGCAGCTGGCACCAACCTCAGAATACGGTGTGATGACCGGCAGCAGCGGTATTCTGCAGAACATCGCCAATAACATGCTGGAAGAGCTGGATGTGCGGGCGGTCAGTATTTATAACCCGGACATGGTGGTGATGGCTCACGCCGGCCCACGCATGCATACCGAACGGCTGGGGCAACAACAATTGCTGGACGGCCAGCTGCTGCTGCAGCGTACCGGGGAGTCGGTGCGGGTTCGGGCACCGGTGTATGCCCAGAACCTGATTATTGAAGACGAGTTCAACAGCTTTGCTGTACAACCAACCGCACCCCTGCAGGTACTGGGTTGGGTCGAGCTGGAGCTGTCGCTGAACAACACCCGCCTGCAGCATTATCAACACCTGGCCTCTTCACTGACGGTGATTGTACTGGCGCTGCTGATCTGCAGCTTTATTGCCCTGCGTTTCAGCCGTCAGGTGTCACAACCCATGCAGCACATTGCCCGGGCCATGAAAGATCTGGAAAACGGCAAGCTGGACACCCGGGTGCATGTTCAGGGCGGAGCCGAATTTGTGCAGCTGGCGTCGGGCATTAATGCCATGGCCAGCGCCCTGCAACGGGCCAACACTGAGCATCAGCACAACCTGGAACAAACCACCCGCGACTTGCAGGAAACCCTCGACGAGCTGGAAATCCGCAACCGCGAACTGGCCATCGGCCGTAAAGAAGCGCTGGAAGCCAGCCGCATGAAGTCGGAATTCCTGGCCAACGTCAGCCATGAAATCCGCACCCCGCTGAACGGCATTATCGGTTTCAGCGAGCTGCTGGCCCGTACCCAGGTAAACGACCGCCAGGCCGACTACCTCACCACCATTCACAACTCGTCAATCGATTTGCTGAAAATCATCAACGACATTCTGGATTTGTCGAAAATCGACGCCGGTAAGCTGATTATTGAACACACCGATATCAACCTGCGCGATGTGCTGGAAGACGTGCTGACGGTACTGGCGCCAGAAGCCGGCAACAAAGGCCTAGAGCTGAATTACCTGATTTATTCCGATGTGCCACTGCACATTCAGAGCGACCCGCTGCGGCTGAAACAGGTGCTCACCAACCTGATTAACAACGCCATTAAATTTACCGAGCGTGGCTCGGTGAACGTGCGGGTGTCGGTGATCAGTCAGAATAACAACCGTGCCGGTATCCGCTTTGAAATTCAGGACACCGGCATCGGCATGAGTGACGCTCAGCTGAGCAAAATTTTTACCGCCTTTACCCAGGCCGATGCCAGCACCGCGCGCAAGTTCGGTGGCACCGGGCTGGGCCTGATTATTTCGCGCGCGCTGATCGAAGCCATGCACGGTGATATTCAGGTCAGCAGCCTGCCCGGCCGTGGTTCCACCTTCAGTTTCCATATTGAAACCGGCCTGCAGCCCAATCCGCAGGATGATTTGCCGCCGCTGCCGGGCTTCCGCCTGGCCGTACTGGAACCGGCACTGATGAACCGGATGAACATCGCCAGCCTGCTCCAGCAATGGCAGATTGAACACACCGATTACGAACAGCTGTCGCAGCTGCAAGAAGCGCTGGATGAAACCAGCGTGCCACCCTGGCAGGCGCTGATCATCAGCATCGGCCGCCACCTGCCGGATTCAGAGGCATTACGCAACCTGTTGCAGCAGGCCCGTCAGCAACAGCTGCCGGTCATCGCCCTGACTGAGCACGGCCATGCTGACAGCGCCGACATGCTGCTGCAGACCGGGGTCAGTTTCAGTCTCAGCCAGCCCTGTACCCGCCGTCATTTGTACCGGGTGTTACGCCAGGCACTGCAACTGCCGCCACAACCCGGGCAGGACCAGGATGCCGCGCGCAATAACAGCCCCAAAGCCGCGCCGGTGATTCTGGCGGTGGACGATAATGCCGCTAACCTGAAACTGGTGGTCACCCTGCTGCAGGAATTGCAGCTGCCGGTGTTGTCCGCCACGTCAGGGCGTGAAGCCATTGATGTGGTGCGCCAACAGAACGTCGACATGATTCTGATGGACATTCAGATGCCGGAAATGAACGGCCTGGAAACCACCGGCGATATCCGCGCGCTGGCGGAACGCGGCAATATGCCCATTGTTGCCCTCACCGCCCACGCCATGGCCGATGAAAAAGAAGCGTTGCTGAAAGCCGGGATGAACGACTACCAGACCAAACCGATTTCACAGGAACAACTGGTCAACTGCATTGAACGCTGGACCGGTTTCCGCTGTGCCATTCAGCCAGTGGCACCAGCCGTTGCACCGGCCCCCGCCCCGTTGTGTCACTGGGTGTTTGATACCGCCATCGCGCTGCGCCATGCCAATAACAAAGCCGATCTGGCCATTGATATGTTCCGCATGCTGCTGGATTCCCTGGTGGTGGATATGCCAGCCATTATGGATGCCTGGGAAGAGGAAGATATGGAACAGTTGCTGGAACGGGTACACCGGGTACACGGCGCCACCCGCTATTGTGGTGTGCCCTGCCTGCGCAACACGCTGGAGAAACTGGAAACGGCTCTGAAAGCTGGCCAGAGCACTCAGTTGCCGGATCTGATGCGACAACTGGTGGAAGACAGCGCCAATTTGCAGCACTGGGCGCACAGCAATGACTGGGAAACCTTATTACTGGAAGGTATCAGCGTTAACGACTGAGCAGCGCAAAGGCCAGAATCAAGGCGCCTTCATCTGACAAACTGACCAGCGCCTGTTGCGCCCCCAGCTGCTGCAGACGCTGTAACGCCACGCCGTACAGCTGCACCTGCGGCGCCCCGGCGCCATCGCGCAATATCTCCAGCTGCTGAAAACCAACCCCCTGGGCAATGCCGGTGCCCAGCGCTTTAGCCAGGGCTTCTTTGGCGGCAAACTGCTTGGCCAGAAAGTTCAGCGGCTGCGCCCGCTGGCAGTACAGCTGCTGTTCCGCCGGCGTCAGAATCCGTTGCACAAAGCGCTGCCCATGCCGCGCCACGGCCTGCTCAATGCGCCCGACATCAAGCAGATCCGTACCGACCGCGACCACTCCGGCAACGCGACCAGACAGATTGTGCAAGGTGGGAGGCGTCAGGTTCATCAACCGCGTAACCGCTTCAGGCGCGGCGGGTCGCGGCGGCCAACAAGGCGCGCATTTCCCGCACCGCTTCTTTCAGCCCGACAAACACTGCCCGCGCCACAATGGCATGGCCGATGTTCAGTTCGTTCATGCACGGAATGGCCGCAATGGGTTCTACGTTGTGGTAGTGCAGGCCGTGGCCGGCATTCACAATTAAGCCGCGCTCATGAGCGTACGCAGCTGCCTGCTGGATGCGCTGCAATTCGGCCAGTTGTTCGGCTTCGGTGGTGGCATCGGCGTAGCGACCAGTGTGCAGTTCAATCACCGGCGCGCCGGTGCGGACAGTGGCGTCAATCTGGGCAAAATCCGGGTCAATAAAAAGTGACACTTCGCTGCCAATGGCCTGCAGCCGCTGCACCGCGGCACGGATATGGGCTTCCTGACCCACCACGTCCAGACCGCCTTCGGTGGTGAGCTCTTCACGTTTTTCGGGCACCAGACAGCTGGCCGCCGGGCGCACTTCTTCGGCCAGCGTCAGCATGGCGTCGGTGACGGCCATTTCCAGATTCATCTTGGTGGACAGGGTTTTGGCCAGCACCAGCACATCGCGGGTCTGGATATGACGGCGATCTTCGCGCGGATGCACGGTAATACCGTCAGCCCCGGCTTCTTCCGCCAGAAACGCTGCCTGTACCGGATCCGGATAAATGGTGCCCCGGGCCTGACGCAGGGTGGCCACATGATCAATATTCACACCCAATAACACACGTTGCGGATTTTTCACGGAAGTCTCCCTGTCGCGGTCATTACCGCCGTTGGTTAGCCAGCCCCACGGGCCGGCAATAATAATTCGCGGCTCAGCAGTGGCTGCTGCAGCAGATGATCGAGCGCCTGCCGCAACACCATCCGTGCCATGCGCCATACCGGCAGCTCACGGCTGCCGGCCGCAAAAGCCAGTACATCAGCACCCGCCAGCCCGGTGGCCGCCGGGATAAAACCCTGGCCGGGAATAAACTGATAGCAGAACTGCGCTTGTATCGGCTGCCCCAAGGCGTCCTGTTGCCAGGAAAAACCATACCCCAGCTGCGCCAACAGCTGTACTTCAAACAGCCGTAACCAGGGGTCCGCGACCGGGCTGCTGTGCAGGCCATTCAGCGCCGCCTCATAGGCATCAAATAAGGCCGGCAGGGCCTCGTAGCGGGGTAATAATTTCACCAGCAGTTCATTCAGATAGAAACCGCAAAACAAGGCGGTGTCCTGCAGGGGCCAGCATTGTTGCTGCTGCCAGCCTTTCAGCGCTGGCCAGTCCTGTGCCGGCTGCCAGTCGCCCTGATACAGAGTGAATAAATCCGGGGCGCGGCGCGGCCGGTTCAGCACCAGGCTTAAGCGGCCACGCTGGCGGCTGAACACATCCAGCAGCCAATCCTGCTCGCGCAGCGGCTGGCGCTGCAGAATGATCAGCGCCTGCATGGCTCAGCCGATACGGTCGTCGTAACCCAGACTGCGCAGGGCGCGTTCGTCATCCGACCAGCCGGCTTTTACCTTCACCCACAGTTTCAGCATCACTTTGCAGTCGAACATTTCTTCCATGTCTTTGCGCGCATCCTGACCAATCTGCTTGATGCGGGAGCCACCATCGCCAATCACAATGGCTTTCTGGGTTGCCCGCTCAACCAGAATCAGGGCGCTGATATCAATTAACGTGCCGTTATGCACAAACTCTTCAATTTCCACCGTCATGGCGTAGGGCAGCTCATCACCCAGCTGACGCATGATTTTCTCACGTACCAGCTCGGCCGCCAGGAAGCGCGAGCTGCGGTCGGTGATCTGATCTTCCGGGAAAAAGTGCTGACTTTCCGGCAGGTAGCTGCTGATCAGATGCTCAAGGCGGTCGACGTTGTGACCGGTTTTGGCACTGACCGGAATAATCTGCTCAAAATTGTGTTTCTGGCTGACTTCCTGCAACCACGGCAGCAGCTCGTCTTTTTCTTTGACGAAATCGACCTTATTCACCACCAGCACCACCGGTGCACGCTGGTTCTGGATGGTTTTCAGCACCATCTCGTCTTCATCGGTCCAGCGCATGCGGTCGATCAGCATCAGAATTAAATCGACGTCTTTGACTGCCGTGGTGGCCGCTTTATTCATATAGCGGTTAATGGCTTTGTCCTGCAGTTTGTGAATACCCGGAGTATCCACATAAATCACCTGCTGATCGTCTTCGGTTTTAATACCCAGAATCTGATGGCGTGTGGTTTGCGGCTTGCGCGAGGTGATGGATAACTTCTGGCCGAGAATACGGTTCAGCAAGGTGGATTTACCGACATTGGGACGACCAACAATGGCCACATAACCGGTACGCTGCGTCATACTGTTTCCTTGCCGTCAGACGGGCTTTGATCAATGCCAAGTAATACCAGCATCTGCTGGGCGGCCTGCTGTTCGGCGGCACGACGGCTGTTGCCGCGGGCCACTACGGGCTGCGGATATTCGGGCACCCGGCACTCCACGGTGAAAATCTGTTCGTTGGTCGGGCCTTCGACGTTCAGCACATCATAAGCCGGCAACCGGGATTTATTGCCCTGCTGAAATTCCTGCAGGCGGGTCTTCGGATCTTTGATCGGATCTTCCAGGCTCAGCAGATCCAGCCGCGGACCAAACCAGCTTAAAATGCGGCCACGCACTTCTTCTAATCCGGCTTCCAGATACAAAGCGCCAATCAGCGCCTCAACGGTGTCGGCCAGAATGGAGTCGCGACGATGGCCACCACTTTTCAACTCACCGGAACCGAGCAGCAGAAAATCGCCCAGATCCAGCTCACGGGCGATTTCTGCCAGCGTTTCCCCTTTCACAATTTTGGCACGCAGGCGGCTGAGTTTGCCTTCTTTGGCCTGACCAAAACGCCGGTACAGTTCTTCAGCGACGACAAAATTAAGAATCGAGTCGCCGAGAAACTCCAGCCGTTCGTTATTGGTGCCGCCCTTACTGCGGTGGGTTAACGCCAGCAGCACCAGGTTTTCATCACGGAAACGGTAACCCAGACGCTGAGATAGTTTAATTAAGGGATTATTCACTGGCGAAATTCTTGGCTTTGATTAAACGTCACCACCAGATCGACATTGCCCAGCCAGGTGCGGCGCATTTCATACTGCCAGTCCATCTGCACACCGTTCTGTGCCGGACGAAAAGTCAGACCACTCATATCCACATCAATATTATTGCTGTCCAGACGTTCCTGAATAATGCGTTTCAGCTGCGCCGGTCGCACTTCGCTGCGCTCGTCCGGATTGCTGTGCATTTTTTCCAGTACCGTACCGATCATCTTGTGATCCCAGTACATGGAAAACAATCCGAACGCGGCTTTCAGCAATAATGCCACGCCCACCAGTATGATCAGCACCGATATCATCGACATTCCGCGTTGTTGCTGCATATCAGTCATCCACTTTCAGTACGGCCAGGAAGGCAGATTGCGGAATTTCCACATTGCCGATTTGTTTCATACGTTTTTTACCTTCTTTCTGCTTCTGCAGTAGTTTCTTCTTCCGCGATACGTCACCACCATAACACTTGGCAATCACGTTTTTACGCAACGCTTTAACCGTGGTACGGGCGACGACCTGATTACCAATGGCTGCCTGAATGGCCACATCGAACATCTGGCGCGGAATTAATTCTTTCATCTTTTCGGTTAACGACGCACCACGGCGGCGGACGTTGTCACGGTGCATAATCACCGCCAGAGCGTCGACTTTTTCACCGTTTACCAGCACATCCAGCCGCACCAGCGGCGCCGCCTGGAAGCGCTTAAAGCTATAATCGAGCGAGGCAAAACCACGGCTGGCCGACTTCAGCCGGTCGAAGAAATCCATCACCACTTCGCCCATGGGAATTTCATAACGCAGGGACACCTGGGTACCGGTGTATTGCATATCCATCTGCACACCACGTTTTTCAATGCACAGGGAAATAACGTTACCCAGATAATCCTGCGGCACCAGAATATTGCACTCGGCAATGGGTTCGCGCATTTCTTCAATGGAACCGGCATCCGGTAACTTGGACGGGCTGTCGACCTGAATGGTTTCACCTTTGCGGGTTACCACTTCGTAAATTACGGTCGGCGCTGTGGTAATCAGGTCGAGGTCGTATTCCCGCTCCAGCCGTTCCTGAATAATTTCCATGTGCAGCATGCCAAGGAAGCCACAACGGAAGCCAAAACCCAGCGCATCGGAATTTTCCGGCTCATAGAACAACGAGGCGTCGTTCAGCGACAGTTTTTCCAGGGCATCGCGGAAGGTTTCAAAATCATCCGACGAGACCGGGAATAAACCGGCATACACCTGCGGTTTTACTTTCTGGAAACCAGGCAGAATCGGAGTTTCATCAGCAAACTTGGTGCTGACGATGGTATCGCCCACCGGCGCACCATGAATTTCTTTGATACTGGCCACCAGATAGCCGACTTCGCCGGTACCCAGCTGGCCGGTCGCTGTCATTTTCGGGGTAAAAATACCGATACCGTCGACAATATGATCGCGACCGGTGGATTTCATGCGGATTTTATCGCCCTTGCGGATGACACCGTTTTTAACCCGGATCAGGGATACCACGCCCAGGTAAGGGTCGAACCAGGAGTCGATAATCAGCGCCTGCAGCGATGCCTCCGGGTCGCCTTCCGGCGGCGGAATATGCGCCACCAGATCTTCCAGCACGTCTTCCACGTTCAGGCCGCTTTTGGCGCTGCAACGTACGGCGTCGGTGGCATCAATGCCGATAATTTCTTCAATTTCCTGGGCAACTTTGTCCGGATCGGCCTGCGGCAGATCCATTTTGTTCAGCACCGGGCGGACTTCCAGCCCCTGCTCAATGGCGGTGTAGCAGTTAGCGACCGACTGCGCTTCCACGCCCTGAGCAGCATCCACTACCAGCAACGCACCTTCACAGGCCGCCAGCGAACGGCTGACCTCATAACTGAAGTCGACGTGGCCGGGGGTATCAATAAAGTTGAGCTGATAGGTTTTACCATCACGGGCGGTGTAGTTGAGGGTAACGCTTTGCGCTTTGATGGTAATACCGCGCTCGCGTTCGATGTCCATGGAATCCAGCACCTGCGCCTGCATCTCACGGTCACTGAGACCGCCACAGACCTGAATAAAACGGTCAGACAGGGTGGATTTGCCGTGGTCGATATGGGCGATGATGGAAAAGTTACGAATGTGGTCCAGCTGGCTCACAGAAAACAACCCGTTGCTCGTTAAAATGGTGGGCGATTTTACTTGAAAGCCGGGGCAAAGGCTATTTTGTGCCCACCACCTTCCGGCAGCGGGCACAACGGGGCTTACGGCGCGATGCGTAAGGGTATAAACATGGCGGCGCCACGGCGGACAATGCGCATCGGCACGCTGCGACCGGCCGGTAAGCCGGACACGACCTTGTCGAATTCCTCAACGCTGCGCACCGGCTCGCCGTAAATCATGGTGATGATATCGCCATTGATCAGGCCGGCCTGAGCGGCGGTGCCCTGCAGCACTTCCCGCACCACCACACCATCCCCGACGTTTTTACGCTGCGCCGGGGTCAGGTCGGCCACCACCAGCCCCAGACGATTACTGCTGCGCTCTTTCGGATTGCTGTTGTTCAGCGCCAGCTCGGCGCTGTCAGCATCCGGCAAGGTACCGATGGTGACATTCACTTTGCGGCGTTTGCCGTTGCGCACCACATCCAGCACGACCTTGCTGCCGGGTTTCACGCGGCCAACCTGATGCGGCAGGTCGGACGACATATAAATCGGCTTGCTGTTGAAATGGGTGATGATGTCACCATTTTGCAGGTCGGCATCGTCCGCCGGGCTGCCCGGCACAATCTGGGCGACCAGGGCGCCGGCCGCTTTTTCCAGACCGAAGGATTCCGCCAGTTCTTTGCTCACTTCCTGAATCACCACGCCCAGCCAGCCACGGCTGACGCGGCCTTTTTCTTTCAGCTGTTCACTGACGTCCAGCGCCACATTAATGGGAATGGCGAAGGATACGCCCATAAAGCCACCGGAGCGGGTATAGATCTGCGAGTTAATGCCCACCACTTTGCCGTTCAGATCAAACAGCGGGCCACCCGAGTTACCCGGGTTAATGGCGACGTCGGTCTGAATAAAAGGCACGTAATTTTCGTTCGGCAGGCTGCGGCCTTTGGCGCTGACAATACCGGCAGTGACGGAATAATCGAAACCAAAGGGCGAGCCAATGGCCACCACCCACTCCCCCACTTCCAGGGTTTCGGAATTGCCCAGCTTCACCGTCGGCAGGTTTTTGGCTTCCACTTTCAGCAGCGCGAGGTCGGTGCTTTCATCGGCACCAATCAGCTTGGCTTCCAGTTCGCGGCGGTCGTTCAGACGCACAATAATTTCTGCGGCATCTTTAATAACGTGATTATTGGTAAGGATGTAACCATCGCGGGAAATAATAAACCCCGATCCCAGTGACGTGCTTTCCCGTCCCGCCTGTCCACCCTGCGGCGGCACCGGAATACCAAAGAAATGGCGGAAAATTTCCGGCACCTCCTGTGGCAGGCCATAGCGCTGCTGATAATCACTGCCACCGGCACGCTGTACGGTGCTGATGTTCACCACCGCCGGCGAAGCTTCTTTCACCAGATCACGGAAATCCGGCAGGTTTGCCAGCGCCTGGCCGGCCGTCAGCCATAACAGCGTTAAAACAACATAATGGACCACTGTTTTCATAGAGCTACCTGTTAGTGAGAAGGTTCTGTTTCTATCCGGTCGGTGGCAATGCGCACGCTCGGGCAATGGCTCTGAATCTGCGGTTGCCAGCGCTTGGCAAAACGTTGCGCCAGCGTACGACTGAGCGCAAAACCACCCACCAGCCCCACCAGCCCCAGCAGGGCAGCCATGCCATCCCCACCCCATTGCTGCCCCAGCGCGGCGGCCGGCAACAGCGTTAATAAGGGCAGGCCGTACAATAACAAGGCGCTGCCGGCGAGGCTGCCACGCGGCAATAATAATAAAACCTGCTGACCCACCCGCCACTGACCGGAGGAGGGTACCCACAGCCGTAACGGCCGGCCCAGCTGACTAAGGCTGTGCTGACCACAGCCAGCCCGGGCACTGCAACTGTGGCAGGCACTGCGCTGGGTGCCTTCCACCCAGACACCACCCTGCCCCAGCGCGGTAATTTCGACCATTTCCTGATTCATGGCTGCTCCTGTTGTGCCGCTTAGGGTGCCGCTTTGGGGGCTGCTGCGGCCACCGGTTGCACCGAGCCGGCGATTTGCTGCAGGGTCGTGGCCGGTAATTCACCCACCACGGTCACCCGCCGGCGTTCACCCTGTTCATCCTGCACCTGCTGCACCACCGCCGCGGTGGCACCCCAGCGCCGTTGCAACGGCGCAATGGCCGCCGCCGGACGATCCACAAAGACCGAAAATGCCGCCAGACCATCGCTGAATAACAGCTGAATATCATCGCCTTGCTGGCGCGCCGCCAGACGGCTGAAACCGGTCGGCAGCCAATTCGGTTGCCAGCTGACCGCTTCATTCTGGTAAGCCGGTGCCGGTGGCACTGGCGCCATATCCGGACGGATAAATAATTCAGCCGGCATCATACTGCCGATTTCCAGCTGCGCAAACTGCACCCGTTCCAGCACCTGCTGGCGCTCATCCAGCAACTCCGAACGCAGTAATAAAGCGGTTTTCTGTTCCAGCCACAGGCGCATGGCATAGCGATGCTGGTCTTTGGGTTGCAGGACAATCAGGCGGGCATAATGGCCAGCAATGCGGTCATTGCCCCCCAGGGTCAGATCATAATGCTGGCGCAGATCCGGGCCGGGTAAAAAGCTGTGTAACGGATTCTGCAGCGGCTGCCCGGCTCCCGGCTGCAGCAGAAAAATGTGTTCGCCCTGGCGTAACTGCTCCAGCGGCGCACCGCTCAGACGCTGTAACCGTTCGTACTCATGACCGTCCTGCAGGGCGTGCTGCACCACCAGAGAATCCCAGTGGTGCTGATTGCCGTAGAGTAAAACACCGCTGTAATTCTGTTGGCGGGCCGCTTCGACCATGCGTCCGAACCAGTCGTAGGCGCTGCCGTCAGCGCTGGCCAGCGGCCCCCACAGCAGGGCCAACATCAGCAAAGCATGCTTGATCACTGTTGTGCGCCAGCCTCCTGACCGAAGTTCACAACCCGGGCAAAGGGCGCGATGGCGCGGGCCGGTGCCACGGTGGCCTGCTCGGTGTGCTGCATCACATATTCCTGCAACTTACGCTGTGCCGCTTCCAGTTCGGCCTGTTGTTCCGGGCTGAGATGTTGCGCCAGCTGCTGTTCAACCACCGCAGCCGGTTCTGCCTGCTGCGCCAGCGGCACACCACCGCCAGCAGACTCTGTATGCTGCCACTGCACGCCGACCAGTACCGCCAGCATCACGCTGGCCGCAACCGCACCGGAAGCCAGCCAGCGCCAGCGTGGCGATACCGGCACGGCAGCCGGTACGCGGTGCGGTAAGTCATCCATGGGTTCACCGTCCAGCGCCTGGCGGATGCCCTGCGATAAATCAACCGTGGCCACAGGTTCCCCACGCATCACCGCCCCCAATAACTGGTAACGGTGCCAGGTGGCGCGCAGCTCATCATCCTGTTCCAGCTGGTTCAGTAAACGCCGCACTTCCAGTTCATCAGCCTCACCATCCATCAGGGCTGACAGGGATTCATTGATTCGTTCATTCATGGCGGTTATTACCTCCTGACTCAGGCCAGACTATCGGCCGTGTCGGCCAGCAGCGGTTGCATTTTGCGCTCAATGGCTTCCCGGGCGCGGAAAATCCGTGAGCGTACCGTGCCGATGGGGCAATCCATCACTTCGGCAATTTCTTCATAGCTGAGGCCATCCAGCTCGCGCAGGGTAACGGCCATGCGCAGTTCTTCCGGTAACGCCTCAATGGCATCAAACACCACCTTCTGCAGCTGATCGCGTTGCAGCAGGCTGTCCGGGGTTTCGATGTCTTTCAGATTTTTTTCGTCGGTAAAAAATTCGGCATCTTCCAGATCAATATCGCGGGTCGGGGTTTTACGCCCGCGGCTGACCAGATAGTTTTTGGCGGTATTCACCGCAATACGGTACATCCAGGTGTAAAACTGGCTGTCGCCGCGAAAACCGGGCAGCGCCCGGTAGGCTTTGATAAAGGCTTCCTGGGTAACGTCCTGGGCTTCGGCAAAATCGGGGATAAAGCGGCCGACCAGCGCCAGGATACGGTGCTGGTATTTGATAACCAGCAAATCAAAGGCGCGGCGGTCACCTTTCTGCACGCGCGCGACCAGCTGGCGGTCATTATTCTGTTGGTCTGTCATGCCTCGTTCCGCTGTTGTATACCGGGCATTCTCTGCCACTGCTGCCAGGCTCATAGGTAATATCCCTTCAGGTCAGATGATGCAGATAGAGACACTGAAGTCGGATTTAGTTCCCAACCCGGCTTATTCATAGATTGCGCGCCAGTGTATCATGCACCGCCACGGCGCCTGTAACATAACGGCCCAACACTCTCAGCAAGCGGAATAATTATGAGCGAATCCTACCGTTTTGATGTGCTGATTATCGGCAGCGGCGCCGCCGGCCTGACCTTAGGGCTGTCGTTACCCGATCATCTGCGGGTGGCCATCATCAGCAAAGAACAACTGGATTCCGGTTCCACCCGCTGGGCGCAGGGTGGTGTCGCCGCCGTACTGGATGAGCACGACAGTATCGAAGCCCATGTACAGGACACCCTGGTCGCCGGGGCCGGCCTGTGCCATGAACCCGCCGTGCGCTTTACCGTAGAAAACTCCACCGCCGCGATTCAGTGGCTGATTGATCTGGGCGTGCCCTTTACCCAGGACAGCCCCGATCATTTCCACCTGACCCGCGAGGGTGGCCACAGTGCGCGGCGTATTATTCACGCCGCCGACGCCACCGGCCATGCCATTTCCGATACGTTACTGGCGCGGGCTAAAGAAAGACCCAATCTGACCCTGATGCAGAATTACATCGCCATCGACCTGATCACCCGGGAAAAACTCGGGCTGGGCGGACACGGCTGTATCGGCGCCTATTTTCTGAATAACGATACCGGCGAAGTGGATGTCATCAGCGCCCACGCCGTGGTGCTGGCCACCGGCGGCGCCAGCAAGGTGTACCTGTACACCAGCAACCCCGACGGTGCCTCCGGCGATGGCATTGCCATGGCCTGGCGCGCCGGTTGCCGGGTGGCCAATATGGAATTCAACCAGTTCCACCCCACCTGCCTGTACCACCCACAGGCCAAATCGTTCCTGATTACCGAAGCGGTACGCGGTGAGGGCGGCAAATTACTGCTGCCCAACGGCAAGCGCTTTATGCACCGCTTTGATGAGCGCGCCGAGCTGGCGCCGCGGGATATTGTCGCCCGCGCCATCGACCATGAAATGAAGCGCCTGGGTGCCGATTGTCTGTTCCTCGATATCAGCCACAAACCGGCAGCCTTTATTAAGGAACACTTCCCCACCATTTATGAACGCTGCCTGGAGCTGGGCATTGATATTACCCGGCAGCCGATTCCGGTGGTGCCGGCGGCGCATTACACCTGTGGCGGCGTGGTCACCGACGTGCATGGCCGCACCGACATCGAACACCTGTACGCCATCGGCGAAACCGCCAGCACCGGCCTGCACGGCGCCAACCGGCTGGCCAGCAACTCCTTGCTGGAATGCCTGGTGTTTGCCCGCTCTGCAGCAGCCCACATTACCGCCCACACCGACTTCAGCGAGCCGGTACCGGATATTCCGGCCTGGGACGCCAGTCAGGTCAAAGATTCCGACGAAGATGTGGTGATTTCCCACAACTGGGATGAACTGCGCCGTTTTATGTGGGACTACGTCGGCATTGTGCGCACCACCAAACGGCTGGTGCGGGCCAAGCACCGGGTGCAGATGCTGCGTCAGGAAATTCAGGAGTTTTACAGTAACTACCGGGTCAGTAACGACTTACTCGAACTGCGCAATCTGGTCGATGTGGCGGATGTGATTATCCGTTCGGCACTGCTGCGCAAAGAAAGCCGCGGCCTGCACTTCAGCCGCGATTACCCACAGCCACTGCCGCGCGCTTTTGATACCGTGCTGACGCCCAAATACCTGAAAGAACTGGGCGAACTCTGATCGGCAGGCGGGTTCAGGGCAAATACAGCGCCTTCAGCAGGCGCTGAAAATCCCCGGCCGGCAGACTGTCGGCGCGGATCAGTAACCGCTGCCAGGGCCAGACACCATAGCGCCAACTGATCAGCCCGGCACGCCGGCTGCTGCCAGTGCGCCAGACCATTGGCTGACGCCGCCCGCCTGTTTCCAGCCACCAGCCGCTGCCATCATGATGCAGATAGGCCCGCTGCCAATGACGGCGCTGCCGCCACCACCACAAAGATCCCCACACCAGTGCCAGCACCGCCAGTTCTATCGGGCTGAGCAACGGCCACAGCAACCCCAGCGTGACCGCCATAAAGGCCGCATCCAGCCAGCGCTGACGGCGTGAGGGCTGTAACAACCAGGTTTCAGCGGTTACGGGCACGCTCAAGAATCCGGTTCACCATGGCTTCCAGCTCCGCATCCGGCGGCGTCTGATGCTCCATAAACCAGGCAAATAAATCCGGGTCTTCGCATTCCAGCAAACGGCGGTAGATGGCCTGATCGGCCGCGCTGAGGCTGGTGTACACCTGTTCGGCAAAAGGCAGTAACAATACATCCAGTTCCAGCATGCCACGGCGGCTGTGCCAGCGTACGCGCTTGGCTTCCAGTTCGTCAGTCACTCAGCTCTCCTCGGAGATGAATTGGGAAGGAGCGGCAGTATAACAAAAGGCACCGCTACACCAATGACACAAAGCGTTCACCTGCACGCTGAAGTCCGGCATTAAATGGTTACCGCTTTTGCAGTAGACTGGCCGGCCTGTGCCATATTTTTTCATCCGACGCCGGAGCCAACATGAGTGATACTGCGGTTTTTTCTGTTCTGCCGGAGCTGGCCCTGCTGGAAATCAGCGGCCCTGACAGCGAACGTTTTCTGCAAGGGCAATTAACCTGTGACGTCGCCGCGCTGCAGGCAGGCCTGTGGACACTGGGTGCCTGCTGCACCGCCAAGGGCCGCATGGTGGCTAATTTTGTGATCGGCCGGCAAGACAACACCTTCTGGTTACGCCTGCCGGGCGACCAGGTGGCGGCGCTGCGCCAGCATCTGAGTCGCTACGCCGTATTTTTTAAAACCACCCTCACTGACCGCAGTAACGACTGGCAGGTACTGGGCACGGTGCCGGCACAGACTACCCCCGCCTTGCTGACCCAACCGCAGCCCCTGCAGGTTATCGCTGACGGACTGGAACTGCAGTGGCCGGATGGCCGTCGTGAACGCTGGCAAGCCGGCAACGCCACCAGCCACTGCGCCGATAACGGCCAATGGACCGCGGCTGATATCCGTCAGGGTTTGATCTGGGTAACCGAAGCCAGCCGCGAAGAATGGGTGCCGCAGCACATTGACTGGCACCATCAGGGCGGCATCAGTTTCCGCAAAGGCTGCTACACCGGCCAGGAGATCGTGGCGCGGCTGCAGTATCTGGGCAAAAGCAAAAAACAGGTGATTCAGCTACACAGCGCCGAACCGCTCAGTCTGGCGGTCTTAACCCCGCTGCAGGATGAGCAAGGCAAAACCATCGGCGAGGTGGCCGGCTGGGCAGGCCGGCAAGGTTTGGCGGTTATTAATGCCGGTTCCCTGCCGGCGGCGTTACTGGCCGGTGATATTTCTCTCACCGGCAGCAGACTTTTCTATACTGACGCCATTCATGACGGAACGGATACGGAGCCCGCACAATGAGCAACCTGGCCCTGCAGGTAAAAGATGAGATTGTCAGACAGATCAAAAACGATGAACTGGTGCTGCCCACCCTGCCAGAAGTGGCCCTGCAGGTACGGGATGTGGCGGAAGATGTGAACGCCACCATTAACGATCTGGCCCAGATTATTGCCCGCGATCCGGCCCTCAGTGCCCGTATTATCAAGGTCACCAACAGCCCGCTGGTGCGCACCAGCAGTCCGGTCACCGACCTGGGTACCGCCATTGCCCGGCTGGGCATTAACTTCACCAGTAATCTGGCCATTGGTCTGGCCATGGAGCAGATGTTTCAGGCCACCCACGACATCATCGACCGGCGCCTGCGCGAATGCTGGTCACACTCCATGGAAATTGCCGCCTCGGCGCAGGTGCTGGCGCGCCATTTCACCAAGCTGCAGCCGGATCAGGCCATGCTGGCCGGGCTGGTGCATCAGATTGGTATGCTGCCGATTCTGGCCTACGCCGAAAACCACGAAGGCTTACTGAGTGATAGCTTATCGCTGGATATGGTGCTGGAAAAACTGCACCCGGCGCTGGGGGCATACATTCTGCGCAGCTGGAAATTTCAGCCTGAACTGGCCGAAGTACCGAAGGAATACCTGAACCTGCAACATCAGGCGGCACAGGCTGACTACACCGATCTGGTGCAGGTGGCAACCTTGCAAAGTTATTCCGGTACCAATCACCCGCTGGCCCGGGTGAAGCGCAGCGAGCTGGGGTCGTTCCGCCGGCTGGGGCTGGATGCCGACGAAGAAGTCACCATTCTGGAAGATCTGGCCGACGAGCTGAGCGCCAGCCAGGCGGCACTGCGGCACTGACACAACCGGCAGCGCCTCAGCGCTGCGATCCAGGCAAAGGCAGCGCCTCAGCGCTGCCAGCCCGGCAGTTCCCGTAACGGATGGTTGTCCGCCGACCAGGGCGATTGCAGTAACTGTTTAACCCAGCCGCGCGGTACCTCGCTAACCGCCGCGTGCTGCCAGCGCGGCTGGTAGTCTTTATCGATCACCATGGCGCGGACACCTTCGGCGAAATCCGGATGCCGCACCGCCTGATACGCCAGCACCAGCTCCCACTGCGCCACTTCGCGCAGGCTCATCAACCTGCCGCGCGCCAGTTGCTCCATCACCACCCAGGCCGTACCGGGGCAGCCGCGCCGATAATTTTCAATGCCCTGTTTAATCCAGGGGTTATCGCCCTGCCAGGCGCGCAACGCGCGGTCGATGGCGGGCAAATCAGATGCCGCAAACAGCTGCTGCAAATCATCCCGGGCCAGGGCTAACTGACTGGCCGGCAATTCACCAGCCTCCGCCTCCATGCCATGCAACAACGAACGCACCTGATGATGATTTTCGGCCACATTGCTGCCCCAGGGCAGCTGCCGCAGGGCCTGCAGAACATCCTGCTGATGCTCATGGCGCAGCGCGTACTGAATCAGCTGCAGCTCACGACAATCGAGCGCATTCATCAGACTGCCGGATAACCCCATCCAGTGCCCGACCGGATACGGCAGACGCGACAGATACCAGCTGCCGCCGACATCGGGAAACAAACCAATACGGATTTCCGGCCACGCCAGCTTCAGGGTTTCAGTACCGACACGATGATTGGCACCGATAAACAGCCCCAGCCCACCGCCCATGACAAAGCCATTGCCCCAGGCAATTAAAGGCTTGCTGAACAGATGCACGCGGTAATTTTTGCTGTACTCACCGCGAAAAAAATCATCCGCATAGCGGTACTGCTCGTCACCCTCTGCCGTCATGCTCTGGTACAACTGGCGGATATCGCCACCCGCACAAAAGGCTTTATCGCCGGCACCGCGCATTAATACCGCCACCACCTGGTCGTTTTTTTCCCAGCGCGCCAGCTGTTTGTCGATCAGGTTGACCATGGTCAGATCCACCGCATTCATGGCGGCAGGTGCGTTCAGGGTTAACACCCCAATCTTATGGCCGCTGCGGGTGGCGAGCGTGGTGGCAACCACCGGGCTGTCTGCTTTCACTGAAAACTCCTTCTGCAACAACCGGTTAACTGGCAGGAAACAGGCTGGATGGTACACTTTCCGGCATCTGTTTGTCCGCGGACGTATCCATGACATCTGTACTCAGCGTACTAGTAG
>JAEWQT010000248.1 GCA_023399105.1 Pseudomonadota bacterium
CAGATGAGTCTGTTTGAACGAAAGACGCTTCAGGAGGTATTAAATCCGTCACCACCCGCCCTAAACAAAAACGAGCCTCAGATGAGGCTCGTTATATGATCCCGAAACTGTGGGACAGCAGTGGCCGGTTGGCTCCTTTTTTATGGGTGTTGATTAGCGATGGCTTCAGATAATCGCCTGCAGGCCTTTGTCAGCAATGATATTCAGCAATTTCAGTGCCGGCCCGGTTGGGTGCGTTTCGCCTTGTTCCCATTTGCGTACCGTAGATACTGAAGTGTGCAGGTGAAGGGCAAACACTGGCTGACTGAAGTGCAGTGCTTCACGGATCTGTTTAATCTCTGCAGCACTCAGTTCCCGCACCGGTGGTGGGCAGATGGTTTCAAATTCGCGCATGGTTACTTTGCTGACGGCACCGGCTTTATGGAGTGCCGCCAGATCGTCACGCAGAGATTCAATGATATTGCTCACAATGCACCTCCAACAAAATACCAGTCTCTAATGCTGTTGATAGCTCGGCTGAAGAAAGTTCCAGAAAAACTTTACCGGCGAATTGCAGTGCTTTTTTCTCATCCTGAGTAATGTTGGCTTTGCTGCTTTTAGGAAAACCATGCAAAAACACATAGCGATTTCCTATTCGGGCCGACAGCAGTGTGCGAAAACCACCACTTTTACCGCTCCCGGGTCGGGCAACCCGTTTTTTGTACAGAAAGCCACCCAGATCAGCGTCAATCAGGCCGTTTTCCATCTCCTGAATCGCCTTACATAAGACAGAGTCTGGCAGCTTCTCGCTTGCCTGCCAGCGGGCAAAATCCTTTCGCTTAACAACGCGCTTCATTTCAGCCTCCAAAACCATACCCGAAACGGGTATGGTTTGCGAGTGGTTCATGCTTCTGGCGGGCCTTAGCTATACCAACGCAAAGCGCGCAATACGTGCCTGCGGCTGTACTTCCAGTACTTTTACCCGCACCGGCTGGCCCAGCACAAACCGGCCGGCGTCGCTGTGGTGGCTGATGGTTTTGGTATCAAAAGCCCATTCTTTACCGGCTTTGCGACGGTCAATGCTGCCTTCTATGCCGCAGTCTTCCAGCCGCACAGTAATACTGGCCGAGTTCATGTGCACAATGCTGGCATCAAACAGCAGTTCAGTATTTTCTTGTTGCAGCTGTTGTAACCACTGCAGTTTCAGCCAGGCTTCGGCCTGGTTGGCAGCCAATCGGGCATTGGTCTGGGCGGCCTGAATGCTCAGCAGTAACTCACTGTCTGGCAGGGTTGGGGTTTGTTGCTGCAGCAATTCACGCACAATGCGGTGAATCAGCAGGTCGTTGTATTTGCGCAGTGGTGAACTGAAGGTGGTGTAAAACTCGAACCCCAGGCCTTTATGCGGCTTGGCTTCCAGCGATAAGTTGCTGCGTTCCTGCTGGCGGCTGATGATCATGCGCAGCGGTAATTCGCTGGCGGCCTGTTCGGCGCGCTGCAGCCAGTTCACATACTCAGCCAGGCTGTGCAGTTCGGGTTTTTGTTCCAGCCCCAGCTGTTCTTTTAACAGCGCTGCCACTTCGCCGTGGCGTTCGGTGCGTACGCCGCCGTGTTCAATAAAAAAGCCGGTATTCTGCGCCGCCAGCCAACCGGCGACGCTGCGGTTGCAGGCCAGCATGCATTCTTCCACCAGACGGTGGGCGGCATTGCGTTCCATGCGCACAATGTCTTTCACCTTGCCGTTGTCATCGAATACCAGCTTGTAATCCGGACGGTCTTCAATAATTAAGCAGTGGGTTTTACGCCAGTTGGCCAGCGCCTGTGAACAATGATGCAGATGCAGCAGCGGGCCGCGCAGTTCGGCGCTGATATCGGCTTCGTCACCGGCAATAAATTGCGCCACCTGGTGATAGCTGAGTTTGGCCTGGCTGCGGATGCTGGCTTCATGCAGGTGCAACTGCTGAATGCTGCCGTCTTCGCCAATGCGCAATTCCGCCACCATGGCCGGGCGTAATTCACCGGCCTGTAATGAACACAGTTGCTCGGATAACTCCGGCGGCAGCATCGGAATGACCAGATCGGGCAAATACACTGAGGTGCCACGTTCAGCGGCCGCTTTATCCAGTTCGGAACCCGGAGCAATTAAGGCCGATGGGTCGGCAATGCCCACCCACAAGGTCCAGCCGGCGCTGTGCGCTTCGGCAAACAGGGCATCGTCAATATCGCGGGTGCTGGCCGAATCAATGGTAACAAAGGGCAGATGCGACAAGTCGGTACGGCCGGTCAGCACGCTGTCCAGCCCCCGGTTAACCAGTGCTTCGGTTTCGGCTTGTACGGCCGCGCTGAAGCTATCCGGCAATGCCCATTTGGCCAGTGTAAAGCGCTGCTCAATACCGGCCTCGGCCGGGTTGCCAAGCACGGCATCAATATCGGCCTGGGCCTTACCCTGTGGAAACGGATGCTGGCTGATGTGGGCTTTGACCAGGTCGCCGGGGGCGGCGTTGTTGCGTTTGGCCGGCGGTACAAAAATCCAGCGGTTTAAGGTGGGGTGGTCGGCTTCAATAAAATGGCCTTTACCGCGCACCACATAAGTGCCAAAAAATTCCCGGATATCGCTGCTCAGCAGCTTTTCCACAATGGCTTGCTCTTTGCCTTCTCCGGCCGGCTCGACACGGAATTCCACCACATCGCCGGGCAGCACTTTTTCCATTTCGTCCGGGGTTAAGAAGAACGACTGATTGTCGTCGGTATTCACAAAACCAAAGCGGCCGTTACTGGCACGGACACGCCCGCTGAAGCGCGGAACACTGTCGTGAATTTCTTTTTTCAACGACTGAAGCTGAGCAAGGGCGTTTTTATCGAGCATCCGCAGAAACCATGGGCAAAAGGAAAGGTGCGGAAGTGTACTGGAAGGGCGGCGGCGGGGCTACCGCCGCGCGGGTTTTCGCGGGTCAGGCCCGGTATAGGGTGACCCAGCGGAATTCATCCAGCTCGTCGAGGTCGGGCACGGTAAAGGATTCGTGCCGGCCCAGCGCCTGATAGGGCGGAAAATCAAAGTCTTTAATGCGCGAATCGGCCACTAATACCTCGGTCGCTTTGGCGCGGAACACCTC
>JAEWQT010000065.1 GCA_023399105.1 Pseudomonadota bacterium
GATTTTGGCCATGTGCTGCTGGTGGGCGGCGAGCAAGGCTTTGGTGGTGCGGTTTTACTGGCGGCGGAAGCCTGCGCCCGCAGTGGTGCGGGTCTGGTCAGTGTCGCCACCCGGCCACAACACATTACCGCCTTATTAACCCGTTGCCCGACGGTGATGGCGCACGCGGTCAATTCCGGCCTGGAACTGCAGCCTTTGGTTATGCGCGCCGATGTGCTGGCTCTGGGGCCGGGGCTGGGGCAGGGCAGTTGGGGTGAATTGTTGTTGCAGCAGGTGCTGCAGGCCGCTCAGCCTCTGGTGCTGGATGCCGATGCGCTGAATTTGCTGGCGTCGCCGGCCTGGCACTGTGATTTTGCCGGCCGGGCGGTGGTGCTGACGCCGCATCCCGGCGAAGCCGCCCGTTTACTGGGCAGTACCATCGCGGCCGTACAGGCTGATCGCTTTGCCGCCGCCCGTCAGCTGGCGCAGCAATATCAGGCGGTGGTGGTGCTCAAAGGTCAGGGCAGTATCGTCGCGGAACCCGATGGCCGGCTGGCGGTCTGCAGCGATGGTAATCCCGGCATGAGTTCAGCCGGTATGGGCGATGTGCTGACTGGCATCGTAGCAGCCTTATTGGCGCAGGGCATGAGTGCCGGTGCGGCCGCCCGTTATGCGGTGTGCCTGCATGCGGCGGCGGCGGATGTCTGGGCCAGCCAGCATGGCCGGCGCGGTATGCTGGCCAGCGACCTGTCGGCGGTAGTGCAGGAATTGGTGAATTAATGACGTTGTATCTGAATAGCGAGCAGGCCACGCTCGATTTTGCCGCCGCCTGTGCGCCGGTATTCGCGGAAGGCGGGCTGGTGTTTCTGGAGGGCACACTGGGGGCTGGTAAAACCACCTTCAGCCGCGGCCTGATCCGGGCCTTGGGGCATGATGGCGCAGTCAAAAGCCCCACCTACACTCTGGTGGAAGAGTATCCGCTGCCGGCGGTGACGGTGTGTCATTTCGATTTGTATCGCCTGGGCGATGCCGAAGAACTGGAGTTTATGGGGATTCGTGAATATCTGCAGCAACAGGCGCTTTGTCTGGTGGAATGGGCCGACAAGGGCCGGGGTGTGTTGCCGGCCGCAGACCTGGTGTTAACCTTGCAAGATTCTGGCCAGGGTCGGGAACTCGGCTGGCAAGCCGGTTCTGACCGGGGGCGGCGCTGGGCAACCGCGCTGGATCAGCTGGCAGCAACATGGGAACAGGCATGAAGTGGTTACTGCCGTTATTGGCATTATGCAGCGTCTGCGTGCAGGCCGACGTCCGTGATGTGCGCATCTGGCCCGGGCCAAATGGTGATACCCGCATCGTACTGGATTTAACCAAAGCCCTGGAGCACCGCGCCTTTGATCTCAGCGCCCCCAACCGGGTGGTGCTGGATATCAGCAATGCCCGCATGCTGAAAGATCTGGAACAGGTGGATCTGACTGGTTCACCGGTGCGTACTTTGCGCAGTGGCCGGCATGGTCAGAACGATCTGCGTTTTGTGATTGAGCTGCGGGAAGGGCAGGAATTCCGCACCTTTCCGTTACCGCCCAACGATATTTACGGTCATCGCCTGGTCATTGATCTGTCGCCGCGGCCGGTGCCTAAAGTGGTTGGCTCGCCGGCGCTGAGTATCCCGGCACCGGTTAAGCAAACCAGCCCCCGGCCAACCACCCGTGATGTGATTGTGGCGATTGATGCGGGTCACGGCGGTGAAGATCCCGGGGCCATTGGTCCGGGCCGGGTCATGGAAAAACATGTGGTACTGGCCATCGCCAAAGAATTGCAGCGGCTGTTGCAGGACGAACCCGGCTTTACGCCGCTGATGATCCGTACCGGTGATTACTACCTGGGCCTGCGTGAGCGTGCGGCCAAAGCCCGGGCTGCTGGTGCTGATTTCTTTATTTCCATTCATGCCGATGCCTTCAAACACCCCAGTGCCCGCGGTGGCTCGGTATTTATGTTGTCAGACCGTGGTGCTTCTTCCGAAATGGCCAGCTACCTGGCCGATAAAGAAAACCAGTCTGACAGTATTGGCGGCGTTAAATTGGAAAATGCCGATGATCATCTGGCCATGACGCTGGTGGACTTAACCATGACCAATAAGCGCAAGGAAAGCGTGCAGTTGGGCGGTCATATTCTTGAGCAGATGGGCAGCATTGCGAAGCTGCATAAGTCGCAGGTGGAGGAAGCCAATTTTATGGTGCTGAAAACCCTCAGTGTGCCCGCTTTACTGGTGGAAACCGGGTTTATTTCCAACCCGCAGGAAGCCCGGGCGCTGGCTGACCGCAACTACCAGAAAAAAATGGCGCGGGCGATTTTTACCGGTACCACCCGTTATTTCCGCCGTTACCCGCCGGATAATGTGCAGCTGGCCCAGGCGCCCGCCATCAGTGTGTATGTGGTAAAGCGTGGCGATACCCTGTCCGATATTGCTGTGCGCGAAGGGGTGGCCGTGGCTGACCTGCGCCGTGCCAACGACCTGAAAAGCGACCAGCTGCGCATTGGCCAGCAGCTGCAGATTCCGCGTTCCTGACCGTGCCTGAGCAACCTATGTCCCGTATTCAGCTGTTATCCCCGCGTCTGGCCAACCAGATTGCCGCCGGTGAAGTGGTCGAGCGCCCGGCCAATATTGTCAAAGAGCTGGTGGAAAACGCTCTCGATGCCGGCGCCACCCGCATTGAGATTGATGCTGAACAGGGCGGCGTGAAATTACTGCGCATCCGTGACGACGGCCATGGTATTGCCCAGGAGGATTTACCGCTGGCGTTAAGTCGTCACGCCACCAGTAAAATCACCACACTGGATGATCTGGAAGCGGTCGCCAGCTTAGGTTTCCGTGGTGAAGCGCTGGCCAGTATCAGCTCGGTGACCCGCTTAACGCTTACTTCCCATGCTCATGACAGTGATGAAGCCTGGGCGGTGGAGGCCGAAGGCCGCGATATGGCCACCCGCATCAGCCCGGCGGCGCACCCGGTGGGCACTACGGTGGAAGTGCGGGATTTATTTTTTAATACCCCGGCGCGGCGCAAATTTCTGCGCACCGAAAAAACCGAATTTTCCCATCTGGAAGAAACGGTAAAACGCCTGGCCCTCAGCCGCTACGACGTGGCCTTTACCCTGCGTCATAACGGCCGCACGATTCATCAGTTGCGCCCGGCTGAACGCGGCATTGAAAAAGAAAAGCGCGTCGCCAGTTTATTAAGCGCCGAATTTATCGACAGCTCGGTACACATTGATGCCGAAGCGGCGGGGCTGCAATTGCAGGGCTGGGTGGGCTTGCCGACCTTTTCCCGCTCGCAGGCCGATATGCAGTATTTCTTCGTTAATGGCCGGGTGGTGCGCGACAAACTGGTGGTACACGCCATTAAACAAGCCTACCGCGATGTGCTGTACCACGGCCGCCAGCCGGCCTTTGTGCTGTATTTATGGCTGGACCCGAAACTGGTGGATGTGAACGTACACCCAACCAAACACGAAGTGCGTTTCCGCGATGGCCGGCTGGTGCACGATTTTCTGTTTCGTACTTTGCATCAGGCGCTGGGCAGTGTGCGGCCGCAGGATACTGTGGCCAGCGCCCCGGCCTATGCACTGAATGCGGCTGCTGAGCCTGTCAGCGGTGTGCAGGCGGGCGAATTTCAGCAGCAGGAGCGGCTGAACTGGCAGGCCCCGGCCAGCAACTTGCAGGACCTGAACCGACCCGCCTATCAACCGGCGTATGCGCCAGCGTTTAATACGGCACCGGCTGCCAGCGCAGTGGCGGGGCAGCTGGATACTTTGCGGCAGATGAATCAGCCCCTGCCCGCGGCCATGCCGGCTGGCGATGCCGATATGCCGCCGCTGGGGTTCGCCATCGCGCAATTGCACGGCATTTATATTCTGGCGCAGAACGCCCAGGGCATGGTGATTGTGGATATGCACGCGGCCCACGAGCGCATTACTTATGAG
>JAEWQT010000090.1 GCA_023399105.1 Pseudomonadota bacterium
ATTCTGATGTGCAGTGCCACCCGTAAAGCAGCCATTGTTGATCCTGGCGGCGACCTGGAACGCATTGTGGCGCAGCTGCAGCGCATGGGTGCCACGGCCGAGAAAATTCTGCTGACCCACGCCCACATTGACCATGCCGGCGGCACCGCTGCGCTGGCCCGGCAACTGAATATTCCCATTGAAGGGCCGCAGGAAGGGGATCTATTCTGGATTCAGGGCTTGCCAAACCAGTCGGCCATGTTTGGCTTTCCACCGGCTGAAGTGTTTACCCCGGACCGCTGGCTGCAGGATAACGATACCGTGACCGTGGGAGAGGTAACCCTGCAGGTGATTCATACGCCCGGCCACACACCCGGCCATGTGGTGTTTTACAGCGCCAACGATAAGCTGGCGATTGTCGGGGATGTGTTATTTCAGGGATCTATCGGCCGCACGGATTTTCCGCAGGGTAATCATGAGCAGCTGGTGCATTCAATCCGCGCCAAACTGTTTCCGCTGGGGGATGACATTACCTTTATTCCCGGACACGGGCCGGAATCAACCTTCGGGCAGGAACGCCGCACCAACCCCTTTGTCGCCGATCACAGGGGCTGAAAACAGCCCCCGGGTTTTCTCCGCCTGGCTCAGTTAATCACCTGAGCCGGTGCAGCACGTTCCGGCAACTGCAGTGCTTCAATCTGTGGCAGTTCACTGGTTTGCAGTCGCGACAATTGCGTCATGCGCGCCTTGCTCTGCTCAATCGCGGTATTCATCTGCTCTTCATACTCTTCCAGCCAGGTGCGCGAACCCGGCACCATACGGGCCAGATCACGCATGCCTTCTTTCAGTGCATTCAGGTGCAGCTGATAGCTCTGTTCCTGTTCCAGCATCATGGCCTTGAAAGCAGTGGCATGGCTGCTGTCCAGAATCACTTTCATATCGGCCGCTTTTTGCTCCCAGGCAATAGCGGCTTCTTTCAGCACGGTGACGTCCTGCTCCACCCGGGCAAAAGTACGGGTATCCACATAGGTGACACCCGGCGCAAGCAAGCGGACGACAGCCATGGTCACGGTAACCGACACCGCGATCAGCGCCATCACCAATACCGCAATCAGCAGACGACGATTGGTGGTCACGGTTTCCTCCAGAATACTCAGACGCTGGGATTCGCTGAGTTCGTTTTCATCTTCATCGCGGCGGGACACGGCACTTTCCTGTTATACAAATGACAGGTCGAGTTTAGTAATAAACCCGGCCAATGCCAATGACAGCCTGCCACTGCCAACCAACAGGCATAAAAAAACCCGCCGCAGCGGGTTTTTTGTACGTTCGGGCAGATTACTTCTTGAAGCTGCCGAAACGCTTGTTGAAACGATCGATACGACCGCCGGTATCAACAACTTTCTGCTTACCGGTGTAGAACGGGTGGCAAGCAGAGCACACGTCCAGGTACATGGTGCCTGGCTTGGTGGAACGGGTTTTGATTACGTTGCCACAGGAGCAGGTAGCTTCCAGTGCAGCGTATTCTGGATGAATACCTTTTTGCATGAGACACCTCACAGAGCTTCACGCCGCCACTTACCGGACTCTGCCTGTAAGCACCGCGTTACTGGATTTAAAAAACTGCCCTTGCATGGGCAATAAGGACGCGCATAATACCAGAGCCCTTCTCATCAGCAAGCACTTTCATGCCCTTTTTTGTTGTCGACATTGCCCTGCCCGTACCGTTACGCCGCACCTTCGACTACCTGCCACTTGCCGGAGAAGACCCCTGCCAGTACCAGCCCGGCCAACGAGTGCGGGTAGAATTTGCCCGCCAGCTGCTGTGTGGCGTGGTGCTGGGAACCCGCACCACCTCCGCTGTACCAGCCGACAAACTCAAACCCCTGCTGGCGCGACTGGACGATACCCCGCTGATTAAAGAGGCCGATCTGGCGCTGTGCCGCTGGCTGGCCGATTACTACCATCACAGCCCCGGCGAAGTGCTGGAACACCTGCTGCCCACCATGTTGCGGCGCGGCTGTGAGCTGAGCGAAGCCGATGAACGCGGCTGGGAAGTCACAGGGCAAGTACCGGACAAGCCCCTGCGCGGCAGCAAACAACAAGCCCTGTGGGCCTTATTTCAGCAACAACCACAATGGCTACACGCCGACTTAACGGCTCAGGGCTTCACGCTGGCACAACTGCGCAGCCTGAGCGAGGCTGGGCTGATTCGCGAAACCCAGCGTTTGCCGGTACCGCCGGTGTTGCACGACCGCCAGCACTTCCACAGTCTGAACGCCCAACAGCAACAAGCACTGAAAACCATCAGCGCCGAACTCGGGCAGTTTCGCGCCTGTTTACTGGAGGGCGTGACCGGCTCCGGCAAAACCGAAGTCTATTTGCGTCTGATCGAACAGGTGCTGGCACAAGGCAAACAGGCGCTGGTGCTGGTGCCGGAAATTGGCTTAACCCCGCAAACGGTGCGGCGCTTTCAGGCGCGCTTTGGCGTTCCGGTGGCGTTATTGCACTCCGGCCTGAACGACCGCGAACGCCTGCAGGGCTGGCGCCAGGCCAACGAGGGGGTGGCACGTATTTTAATCGGCACCCGCTCAGCGGTGTTTACCCCTATGCCCGACTTAGGGCTGATTATCATCGACGAAGAACACGACGGCTCGTTCAAACAGCAGGATGGCCTGCGCTATTCGGCACGGGATTTTGCCCTGGTACGGGCGCACAAAGCCGGTATTCCGGTGGTACTGGGTTCCGCTACGCCATCACTGGAAACCCTGCATAACGCCCTCAGCGGCAAGTATCTGCACGTCAAACTCACCCAGCGCGCCGGTAACGCCAAAGCACCGCGCATGAAACTGCACAGCATTCTGCACCAGCCGTTAATTGCCGGTTTTGCCGAGCCGGTGCTGAGCGCCATGCACCAGCATTTGCAGAACAATAAACAGGTGTTGGTGTTTATTAACCGGCGCGGCTTTGCGCCCTTAGTGGCCTGCCGTGATTGCGGCTGGATGGCCGAATGCCGCCGCTGTGATGCGCGCCTGACCCTGCACCAGTTGCCGCCGCACCTGCATTGCCACCACTGCGATTATCAGCAGGGCGTCCCCGCTACCTGTCCGCAATGCAGCAGCCACAATATTGATGGCATCGGTCAGGGTACGGAAAAAATTCAGGAACAGCTGGCACAGATATTTCCGCAGGTGCCGGTGCGCCGGGTTGACCGCGACACCGTGCGTACCAAACAGGCCTTCGACGATTTATACGACGACATTCATGATGGCGGCTCCTGCATTCTAGTGGGCACCCAGATGCTGGCCAAAGGGCATCATTTTCCCGACGTGACGTTGGTGGTGATTCTGGATGCCGATGCCGGCTTATTCAGCAGCGATTTCCGCGGCATGGAACACAGCGCGCAATTAATCTGCCAGGTGGCTGGGCGTGCCGGGCGCGAAGAAGCGCCGGGCGAAGTGTGGATACAAACCCTCTACGCCGACCACCCGCTGCTGAACCTGCTGCTCGATAGCGGCTACCACGCCCTGGCCCTGTCGTTATTACAGGAACGCCAGCACCAGCAGCTACCGCCCTACAGCCACATGGCGTTGCTGCGCAGCGAAAGCGAAGACCGCCATCAGGCCCAGCAATTACTGCACGACGCCCGCGCCTTTATGCAGCACTGGTTGCAACAACAACATCCGCACTTACGCCAGTCACCGGTGAATTTACTCGGCCCGTTCCCGGCCATTATGGAACGCCGCGCCGGCCGCTTCCGGTTTCAGCTGCAACTCTTCGCTGATGAACGCCCGGCCCTGCACCGGCTGGCGGCGGTGCTGGTGCAATACCTCGACGACCAGAAGCAGTACCGCAAAGTGCGGTGGCATCTGGATATTGATCCGTTGGATACAATTTAAGGCTGGCGCTGGTTAGTGGCTGACACTGCTGGACAGCCTATGCCAGCCCTGCCGGGCTGGTTTAGCTGCCACTTCGTGGCAGCTGATGCGGGGCTCTGCCCCCGCGCCCCGAATGTAAGGAGAAGTGTCTCCTTACAATCCTCTCTGGCCCGCGTTCCAGCGGTTCCCTCGTTTACCAAAGCCAATTGAGCATACGCGGCTAAGGGGGAGACTCCAGGCATCCTGCCTTTCGCCCTGCGGGCCAGCCTTCGGCTGTTCAATTTTGTTCCGACAAAATTGTCCATGCCCCTACCCGCTCGTTTGGTGTCATCCAAACGATGCTATTGGCTTTGCCAAACTTCGGGCTGGAACGAATGGGCCGGGAAAAAACGCAGCAACCTTGATGAAATTTTGCGGCCTGCGGCCGGTAGGATTTTCTTTTTCTTTTTCTTTTTTGATTTTGGTTTTGTGCGCATAGCGCGCCCAATAAAGTCATGCCGGCATCGCCGCTGCGGTTGTTATCCGCGCCTATAGCACGCCGAAATGAAGCGTCATTGACAGGCCCGCCCGGATGGACCGGGCGAGGAT
>JAEWQT010000128.1 GCA_023399105.1 Pseudomonadota bacterium
TGCGCCAGCTGTTAATGAATATTAAAGAGCCGCTGCAGCCGTTATTGCTGTGCCTGGAAAAACTCAACGATTTATTGCAGAAATCCCTCGACCCGAAAGAAGACGGTGAATTCCGCCGTGACGTGGCCGAAAACTGGCAAACCCCCATGGGCGTGATGCTGGCCCGGGCGGAGCAACTGTCGGAAACCATTGGTTTGCTCTGCGCCCAGGAAGGCGAAGGGGAATTACCGGTGGCGCGTTGGCTGGCCAAGATCCCTTTCGGTGACGGCTGGGATATTCGGTTAAGTGCCTCGCCCATTGCCGTGGCCGGCCAGTTGCGCCGTGATTTATGGTGGCGTTGTTACGGTGCGGTGGTCACTTCTGCGACGCTCACGGCGTTAAACAGCTTTAATAAACTCAGCTGGGAAAGCGGCCTGCCGGACTGGGCCAATTATCAGCGCGTGATCAGCCCGTTTAATTACCCCGAGCTGGGTGAAATTCAGCCGGTGGCGCTGGGTTCTGATCCGAAAAGTCCGCAATTTCAGGTGGATGTGGAAGACTGGCTGCGGGAGCAGGTCGACCTGAGTCGTGGCACGCTGGTGCTGTTCAGTTCGCGAGCGCAGCTGGAAGCCACCCGTGAAACCTTTTTGCAGAATTGGTATGACCAGCTGCTGTGTCAGGGTTTTTTACCGAAAGCGGAAATTGTCCGTCGCCACAAAGAACGTATTGATAACGGTGAA
Organism: Pseudomonadota bacterium; assembly: GCA_023399105.1. Classification (GTDB taxonomy): domain Bacteria; phylum Pseudomonadota; class Gammaproteobacteria; order Pseudomonadales; family Oceanobacteraceae; genus Venatoribacter. The sequence goes on from JAEWQT010000128.1 coordinate 720, forward strand.
GGCAGTATTATTTTTGGTCTGGCCAGTTTTGCCGAAGGCATCGACTTGCCGGGGGAATACGTCACCCATGTGGTGATTGTGAAAATTCCTTTTGCCGTACCTGATGATCCGATTCAGGCGGCTATTTCTGAGTGGCTGGAGAGCCGGGGACGCAACCCCTTTATGGAGCTGACCTTACCCGCAGCCTCCATTCGTCTGGTGCAGGCCTGTGGCCGGCTGATCCGTACAGAAAGCGATCGCGGGCGCATCAGTATTCTCGATAAACGTCTGTTATCTCAGCGTTATGGCAAATTACTGCTGGATTCCCTGCCGCCATTCCGGCGTATTTCCTGAAATAAAAACCAGAGGCTCGCCAGCTTGCTGAAATAAAAAATGCCCGGTATTACCCGGGCAAACTTTTTAGGGGAGTGTTCAGGCTGGCTGAACCTGCAGGTTGTCATCCGGCTTGTCGCGCACCATCAGCAGATGGCTTTGCAGGTATTCCAGCAGTGCATCAGCGGCTTTTAACTGGTGCTGAATAATCAGACAACGCAGGGTTTTGCGCTGGCGTTCCAGAATCCGCACATCGTACTGATAACCGGTTTCCGGTAATTCCAGTACCAGGCCATCAGACTGTTCGGTCAGGCTCAGATCGGCCAGGGTTAATTCCAGCTCACAGCCGGCAAAATTCATATTCTGAATACGGACAATGTGTTCTTTACCGCTGTGGCGGTCGAGCAGCCGATACGGCTGTTCCAGTGGCCGCTGGCGGCTCTGCAGGCGTTGCTCAACGCGGATATAACTGCGTGGTTCATAGACGGTGGCGCCGGCAACGCTGTGCAGCGACTGGCCACACATGAACCGGTGAAACAGATTGGTGGTGGTTTGCGGCCGTTCAAACTGAGACAGATGATCGGCGTTATGAATCACGGCAAAGGTGGCGTTGGCACACTGGCTGGCGACCGCAGCGTTTTCGCTGGGCAGGGTAAAGTTATCGTATTCACCGGTAGCAATCAGGGTTGGGCATTGCGGATAGTCGGTAAAACCCGGGAAATCCAACAGCCGCTGGGTATTTTGCGCATAACGCTGACGTTCGTTGTCGTTCAGGCGCGCAATCTGGCGGTACAGCAACCGCCGGTAAGTGGTGCTGACGTCGGTTTCCTGCAAACGGCTGTGGTTGATCAGGTTACACACCGCAGTGGTGGCGAAAGCGTTCATATCGCCGGCTGCCAGCTGTGTTAATGAGTCTTCCAGCAGGGTAATCAGGCTGTCGCGGCGGAAACAGGTGATGCCGGATAACAGCAGACGTTCGACAGTATCCGGATAGGCCGCGGCAAACAATGTGGCCATGGCCGAACCATAACTGATGCCCAGCATCATAACTTTGGGCAGCTGCTGGGCCAGACAAAACAGATGAATAAGGCTGGCGTAATCGGGCAGGCTCAGCTCCGGTGCCAGCTGGTCGTTATTACCCTGGGAGGGGAAGTCGGCCAGAATCACCGGATGCGTGCTCAATACCTGTTCCACTTCGCTTTTAAACGAAACAAAACTCTGGAAGGCACCACCGAGAAACACCACCGGGGTTTTACCGGCATTGGCAGGTTCGCAGAACGCCTGATATTCAACTTTGTAGGTCTGGCCACGGAAATTCAGCAGCTGAACATGCGGGGCATCCCGTAACGCTTGGGCGGAGAAGGTAGAGAACTGCATGGCACTTGCTCTTTTTGTTCTTATAGTGCGCTGACTCTAACCCAGTTATAGACAGATTGCCATAGATGTATGTTTTCTTTACGAAACCTTGATTGGCTTCTAAGTGTTTGATTTTAAAGGAAAAAGAAAGGCCCGCTCGAATTGGGCGGGCCAGGGCCGGGCAAATTGGCCCAATCAGCGCTGTGGCAGATTGATGGTAAAAATAATGTTTGAGGGCGTAACGTCCACTTTCATTTCACCGCCCGGCGTCTGTTGGCTGATGGCCGGATGGTTGTTGGTGTTGGGAATGCTGATGCTGAACTGATCTGCTTTCAGTTTATAGCCGGTCAGGCCGGTAGGAACGGGGGGCAGCGTCGACGGCACGGGAAATTTCAGATTGTTGTAATCAATGGGTTGGCCGGCTTTCAGCCCCAGTAGGTCACGCAAGTAGGCTTCGCGGGCAGCAATATTGGCATCGGTGGGTTGTGGCTGGGTAAAGCCCGGTTGCTGTTGCTGCTGCAGTTGCCGGTCACGCTGCTCTGACAGATATTGTTCCGCCGCCGGGGTTAAATCAGGGCGGGCACTGCGGTCATCGCCGGGGCCAGAGTTATCGTTATCCGAAAGATTTTCCAGCGGCGCGACTTTAATTGTGGCTTTGGTGGCGGATTGGCTCTGGCTTTGCTGCGGCACCACCACGGTGGTGTCGCGGATATAGGCTTCGGTCATTTCTTCCGGTGGTATTTCTTTAATATCGGCCATGGCCGGCGCTGCCAGCAGGCAGGTGCTGCTGAACAGGGTAAATAAAAAGCTGCGCTTGGTGGTGTTCATGCGGATCTTTCCCGTTATTTTTGTTGCCTATGCTAGATCGGGTGCCTGAAACAACAAGGACAGCAGAGGCCACTTTACAAGAGTTTTGCGCAATCGCCGTAAGCCATGCCTGCCGGATGCGGGCTTGTCGGGGTGCTCCGGCTGCGGCACTATGGCGCCTGTTTTTTCCGGATGACTTTTGCATGTCTGTATTTATTCGTCAGTTGCCGCTGTGGATTGGTTTGCGCTATCTGGCTGCCAAACGTCGTAATCACTTTATTTCCTTTATTTCTGCCTCGTCGATGGTGGGTATGACCCTGGGCGTGGCCGTGCTGATTCTTGTGCTGTCGGTGATGAACGGTTTTGACCGGGAACTGCGTGAGCGCATTTTAGGCATGGTGCCACATGGAGTGCTGTATGAGCGCGGCGGCATTCAGGACTGGCAGGCGCTGGCCAGTCTGGCCGAACAATTCCCCGGTGTGGCGGCTGCGGCACCATTAACCAAGTTACAGGGCATGCTGGGACAGGGTGGCCGGGTGCAGGGCGTGATGGTGACCGGTATTGATCCGCAGGCGGAAGCACGGGTTTCCATTTTGCCCAACCATATTAAAGACGGCCGGCTGGAAGACCTGCAGGCCGATGAGTTCAACGTATTGCTGGGTGATTTATTGGCCCGTCAGCTGAATGTGATGGTGGGCGACAAAATTACCCTGATGCTGCCTGAAGCGACGTTGTCGCCGGCCGGTGTCTTGCCACGGGTAAAACGCCTGACCGTGGCGGGTATTTTTTCGGTGGGCGCCGAGCTGGATGCTAATTTGGCGGTCATTCATTTACAGGATGCCGCCAAACTGGCGCGGCTGAATGGCGAAGCGCAGGCACTGCGTATCCGCTTCCATGATTTATTTCAGGCCCCGCAGGGTATCTGGCGCATGGTAAATCAGCTGGACGGGCAGTATTCCGGCAGCGACTGGACCCGTACTCATGGCAATTTATTTCAGGCCATTCGCATGGAAAAAACCATGATTGGTCTGCTGTTGCTGATTATTGTCGCGGTGGCGGCCTTCAATATTATTTCCACCCTGGTGATGGCGGTAACCGATAAGCAGGCCGACATTGCTATTTTGCGTACCATGGGCGCCAAACCTCGTACCATTATGGGTATTTTTATGGTGCAGGGGTTGGCCATTGGCCTGGTCGGCGTGGTACTGGGTACGGTGTTGGGTATTCTGGCGGCGCTGAGTATTTCCGATCTGGTCGCCTGGGTTGAGCAATTATTCGGCTTCCAGATTCTGAACGCCGATGTGTACTTTATTTCTTATTTGCCCTCACAGCTGTTGTGGAGCGATGTTGCAGTGGTTACCGGAGCTTCATTGATGCTGAGTTTTCTCGCCACCCTGTACCCTTCCTGGCGGGCTTCCCGCGTACAACCGGCGGAGGCTCTGCGTTATGAGTAATTGGGTATTGCAGGCGCAGGGCTTGCGCAAAACCTACGTCAGCGGTCCGCAACAGGTTACCGTCTGGCAGGATATTGATTTACAGGTGGCCGCTGGCGAAACCCTGGCCATTGTTGGGGCTTCTGGTTCGGGCAAAACCACCTTGCTGAATGCCCTGGGTGGGCTGGATTCCGTTGATGCCGGGCAGGTGTTGATTAACGGCGAGGATATTCACCGGTTGCCGGAAAACGCCCGCACCCGGTTGCGTAACCAGCAAATCGGTTTCGTCTATCAGTTTCATCATCTGTTGCCGGAATTCAGCGCGCTGGAAAACGTCATGCTGCCGCAGTTGCTGGCCGGTGTGGCGCCTAAAGCCGCTGCACAGCGGGCAAGCGAATGCCTGCAGCAGCTGGGCCTGGGGCACCGTCTGGAGCATAAGCCGGCGGAATTATCGGGTGGTGAGCGTCAGCGTACCGCCATTGCCCGCGCGTTGGTGAACCGGCCGCGGCTGGTGCTGCTGGATGAGCCGACCGGTAACCTGGATGAGCAAACCGCGCATCAGGTGGAAGAAGCCATGCTGGAGTTAACCCGACAGGGTGAAACGGCTTTTATTATGGTGACTCATGATCGTGAGCTGGCGGGGCGGATGAACCGCTGTCTGCAACTGCGGGATCAGTCGCTGCGGCCTTTGCTCTAAGGAATAAGCAGGAGAAGGCGGTCAGAATCCTTCGTTTTCGGCCGCCCGCTTGATACGGTTCAGCCGGCGTTTTTTCAGATTGCGCAGAATGTGCGTGCGCCAGATGATGTGAATGCTGAAATAACCCACACAGGCAAAGAATACTGCAGCGACCAGGGACCCCAGAAATAATGGCTGCCAGATGGCATTCAGTTCATACAACAACCATTCAACCGACAACTCCACCTGAAAGGTGCGGGTGGGGGTGTCCAGTATCCAGGCCCCCAGACGATAAGTAGCGTAAAAGATTGGGGGCATGGTCAGCGGGTTGGTAATCCACACC
>JAEWQT010000099.1 GCA_023399105.1 Pseudomonadota bacterium
ATAAAAAAGCCGCCTATTTTACGACAGGCGGCTTAAGAGACCAGAGGTTCCGGAGAACTCTCTGTTGCGATCAGGCCAGCGCTTTGCTCAGAGCGGCCTGGAACAGTTCACTGGTAACGCTCACATCCGGAGCAAACCGGGCAATGACGTCGCCGTTTTTACCCACCAGGAATTTTTCAAAATTCCACATAATGTCGCTGTCATTGGCCGGCAATAAGTCTTTGGCACCCAGCTTTTCTTTCAGCTGGCCGCCCGGGTTGGCCGTGGCGTGCGGCTGAGCAGCAATAAGCTGCTGGTACAGCGGATGACGACCGGCACCGTTCACTTCCACTTTGCTGAACAGCGGGAAGGTGACGTCGTACGTCAGGCTGCAGAATTGCTGAATTTCGTCTTCGCTGCCCGGTTCCTGGCCCAGAAACTGGTTGCAGGGAAAGCCCAGAATTTCCAGGCCGTTAGCGGCCTGTGCTTTGTACAGTGCTTCCAGTTCGGCGTACTGCGGGGTTAAACCGCATTTGGATGCCACGTTCACAATCAGCAGCACCTTGCCCTGATAAGCGCCCAGTGTGGTGGTATCCCCTTGAATGGTTTTGATCTGCGTGTTGTACAGGTTCATGGTGCCTCCGGTGTTCATGTGAATTACTGAATGGTTTGTTTAACCGTGCCCAGGCGGTTACGGCCCAGCGGTACTTCCAGCATATTACTGCCTTGGCGTAGCGGCTGGTTGATCATTTCGTCGTAGGCACTCTGGTGGCGCAGCACCAGCTTAGCGACGGGTAAGTCTTCAAATAACGTCTGCATTTCCAGCGTACTGTGGGCCCGCAGCATTTTGCCTTTGCTGTCGGTCACCATGTGCTCTGTACCGTCCAGCTCAATGCTGACCTGGTACAGCATCAGATCCAGGGAGTGCACAATCACCTTGGGAATGTGCGCCAGTTTGCGGACTTCAGCCATGCTAATGCTCATCACAACGCCCTCTTGTACAAGATTTGTATAGATTCTTACACAAGCCAGCGCAAAGGCCAAACGTCAGTCGCCCTGGCGGGTACGCTTAATAAACCGGGCGCGGCAGTTTTCATCCACCAGAGTAAAAATACTGTAGTGCTTGTCGCCGGTCTGCACATAGGCAGCGACTTCCTTATGACGGCTGGGATGATGCACTTTCAGCACCCGGCCGGGGTGAAAGACCTCGGCTTTCTGGAAATAACTGCGGGCTTTTTCCTCACCGGCAGCAATGGCGTCGCGGTCACGGCACTCGGCGGCGGCCGGCAGTGACAACACAAGCAACAAGACAGGAAAGAGATAACGGGACATGGCGGTTAACACCCCACCGGCAACCGCCGGTGGGGGCAACAACAGGGCTTATTCGTCCGAACCCAGCACGCCGAAAATCTGCAGCAGGCTGAGGAACAGGTTGTAGATAGACACGAACAGCGTCACGGTAGCGGAAATGTAGTTGGTTTCACCGCCGTGAATAATGGCGCTGGTCTGGTACGCAATCAGGCCGCTCATCAGCATGATAAACATGGCCGAGACCGCCAGTGACAACGCCGGCAGCTGGAAGAAGATATTGCCGATCGACAGGGCAAAGGCCACCAGAATACCGACGGTCAGGGTTTTACCCATACCGCTCAGCTCTTTACCAGTAGCCAGCACCCAGCCAGACATAGCGACAAAGATCAGACCGGTGGTGCCCATGGCCATAGCGATCATCTGATCACCACCCGGCAGCTTGGCGTACATGCTGACGATCGGGCCCAGGGTTAAACCCATAAAGCCGGTCAACGCAAACACCGACACCAGGCCCATGGCGCTGTGTTTGGTTTTCTCAACCAGAAACAGCAGACCGAAATAGCCGACCAGGGTAATGATGATGCCAGGATGCGGCCAGTTAAATGCCATCGACATGGCCGCCACCGCACCGCTGAACAGCAGGGTCAGGGACAGCAGCATATAGGTATTGCGCAGCACTTTGCTGGCATCGGCGCTGACGCCGGTGCTTTGATAGCCCGCCGGCTGATAAGCATCAGCACGCTCAGCCGGTACCGGCTGGCGGGATTCAGCGTTTGAATTCAGATAGTCGGGACGGTTCATGGGATTCCTCCGGGTTGATTTCCTGTTATCCGACAGGGTGTTACAGCTTCAGACGCCACCATACGGCAAAAAAATCCCAGTGCCAATTGGCCTCACTGGCAGAGCGTGGGTTGCGTACAGGGTTTTTACAGATTCTGACAAAATCCCACCATTAACCGGCCGCGCCTGCTATTCACGCTCGTCACTGCATTCGCTCGCCGCCGGGTTAATACGACAGCGGACACGCTTCATCAGCTGCAGCATGCGGGCATCGTAAACCCCCTGCTCGCGCAGCTGGCTGTCCAGGGCCTGCTGCTGGGCCGCTGCGACCGGAAACCATAACTGGGGTTGAATATTGGCGCGTTCGGTTTCTACCCGTTTGACGTAGCTGTCAAATTTGAACAGAAAATCTTCCCGCAGCATCTGCGCCAGGCCGATGGGAAAGCGCTCAGCACGGCCAATCAGCTGGATGGTGGATTGCGATAAACGCGCCTTCACAATCCCCGAACCGGCCTTAATGTTGCCCGCTGCGCCCAGCGCTTCCAGCGTACCGCTGAAAGGGTTAAATTCCAGCGCCCGAATGCCGCTGATCAGGCCTCGCCGGCCAGTTCAATACTGCGCCAGACACCCTGCCCCTGCCCCAGCTGCGCGGCCAACGCCGGCAGCAGTTCATCCAGGGTGGTTTTTAAGGTCCAGGGCGGGTTAATTACGATCATGCCGGCCGAGGTCATACCGCGGCCTTCGCTGTCGGCAGCCAGGCCCAGCTCAAACAGCTGGATACGGGGAATAC
>JAEWQT010000106.1 GCA_023399105.1 Pseudomonadota bacterium
GAAACCCTGGCCAAAAATGGCGTGCGCACTGCGGCTACGTTTGGTTCGGCGGCGCAGCTGGAGATCAGCAATGTGGCGGGAAATACAGCCTTAGGCCTGGCCGATGACAGCAGCACTACCAATGGCAATAAGGGCTATGACGGTTTTGGGTTAACCACCAACAGCCGCACCTTTGGTTACAGCCTGGATGCTGCGGTCAGCTACAACTACGACCCCGACACCAAACTGGGTTCGTTCGATATCAGCATTGGCGGTAACGCCACTCAGGTGGGCTTTACCGATCTGGATTCTGCCGCAGTGTCGTTTTTAGGCCTGCAGGATGCCAGCCTGTACAGCCCGGAAATTCCCAAAGGCAAAGACGTGGCCGGTACCATTAATGGCGTAGAAGCCAGCGGCACCGGACAGTTTTTGCGCGCCGTCGATGGCAACGCCAAAGCCACCAACGGTTTTTATCTGGGCAATACTGCCACCGACTTTTCGACGGCGGTGGATCTGACCGCCAGTAACAGCACCTTTAAAATTTCCGTCGATGGCACCGAAGCCGAAGTGACACTGGCCTTTCCGGCCACCTACAACAGCGGCGCCACGCTGGCCGCGGCATTGCAGAAAGCCATTAACGATAATCCGGCCTTTAAAGACAAAAATCTGGGCGTGAAGGTGGAATACACCGATGACGCCACGTCTTTTGCCAACGGCAAATTCGGTATTATTTCGGCCTCTACCGGTGCCCAGTCAGAAGTGCGCATTACCGAAGCGAATGCTGAAGTAGCGGCGGTATTTGGTTTTGTTACCGGTATTGGTGATGGGGCCAAAGGTAAGGAGCAGGTGGGTGAGGTGGATGCCGCTTCTGGCCTGCGCCTGAAAGTTACCGGCGGCAACGTTGGCAGCCGTGGCAGCGTCACCTATGTGTCAGGCTTTGGTGACCGCTTAAAAGACATTATGGACGGTTTCCTGAATGGCCAGAACAGTGTGATTGCCGGCCGCGAGCGGGCGCTGGATACCGAGGTGAAAAACATCGGTGAAGATCGTGAGCGCATGGAAATTCGTCTGGCGGCCAGTGAAGCGCGGTTGCGGGCATCATTCCTGTTCAACGACGCCATTATTTCTACCCTGAATACCACGCTGGATTACGTAAAACAGCAGTTTGAAGCCATGGCCAACTCGAAAAAGTAATGGCTAAGTATTAAGCGGCTAAACCTTGTGGCTGAAGAATAACTGCACAGGAATGCAGTTGACCGTTAGTCGCCGGAATGGTGATGGCCGTCTGTCTGGGCGGGTTATGTACTGGCAACTGCCGCAGTGGTGTTGCACACTCAACAGGCTTTTCAGCCGGCAGGGCGTTGTCGCCGGTACCTGGCGCACCATGTTCCGACAGGAGGTCTGTATGCAACCCACCAGCACCCAACAAAACCAGCATTACAAAGCGCTGGTTGAGCATTTTATCCGCTTGTCGTGGAATACCGGTAAGTTCAACCTGCTGCAACAGCTGGTGACCTCTGACTATGTGTACCACACCAGTTTTGTTGAGGGCTTTAAAGACTTTGCCGCCTTCAGCGACTACGTGAAAGAAATCCGCAATGCCATCCCCGATCTGGATGTCAGCATTGAAGAGCTGATGGTGGAAGGCGATAAGGCCATCAGCGTTTCTACTTTTTCCGGCACCTTTGAAAAACCCATCTTTGGAATGCAGCCGAACCACCGTGTGATCAGCTTTGGTGGTATTTCCGTCTGGGAATTCCGCCGTGGCCGGGTGTGCAGCCAGAATACCATGGTCGACCTTGCCGAGCTGCAGCGCCAGCTGCAGGACGTGCCTTCGCTGCAGGTGATGAATAAGCTGGCCTGAGGTTCCGGGCATACATTACGGACACAAAAAAAGAGCCAGCGTGGCTCTTTTTGCGTTTCTGCGGGGAAGCTCAGCTGGCTGCAGCAAATTCGCAGGCGGGGAGCTTGCTGGTGTATTCGCGCACCAGCTGCTTGGCACACTGGCCGCAGCAACCACAGTCGGTGCCTACGCCCAGTTTCTGGCGAATTTGCGCATAGCCATCACCGGCGGCCACCGACTGCTCGATTTGTTGTTGGGTAACGGCTTTGCACAGACAGACGTACATAGTATGAAACCAGATGCGAATTACTTTGATTTGCACTGTAGTCTGAATGCGAAGGATTTGCAATAGCTTGCTAATGACTTTGATAAAGATTCTCAACCTGACTCACCTGACAGCCTTTTTACGCAATACCGCGCATTACGGATAACCGTGGCCGGCTCGCATCCGACGGCGGGTTTCTGTAAAATGCTGCCTCTTTTTTCCGGCGGCCCGCGGGCAGCTATTGTCAGTTCTTCCGCAACAATGCGGCTTGAAAGCAGGGTATTACATTGGAAATTAATCCGATTCTCGAAACTATTAAAGACCTCAAGGCGCGCACCGACGTGCTGAGGGGGTATCTTTGACTACGCCAACAAGGTTGAGCGTTTAGAAGAAGTCGAACACGAACTGTCGCAGGGCGATGTGTGGGACAACCCCGAACGCGCCCAGGAGCTGGGCAAAGAGCGCTCGGCGCTGGAAGCGGTGGTAAAAACCATCGACACCCTCGACAACGGCCTCGGCGATGCCCGTGACCTGCTGGATATGGCCGTGGAAGAAAACGACGAGTCTGCCGTTAACGACATCCGCACCGAACTGGCCGCCCTGCAGAAAGAACTGGAAACGCTGGAATTTCGCCGTATGTTCTCCGGCGAACTGGACGCCAGCAACTGCTACGTGGAAATTCAGGCCGGCTCCGGCGGCACCGAAGCCCAGGACTGGGCCAACATGCTGCTGCGTATGTACCTGCGCTGGATTGAAGCGCACGGTTTTAAAGGCGAGCTGATGGAAGTATCCGAAGCGGAAGTGGCCGGTATTAAAGGCGCTACCATTCGGGTGGAAGGCGAATACGCCTACGGCTGGCTGCGTACTGAAACCGGCGTACACCGTCTGGTGCGTAAGAGCCCGTTCGACTCTGGCAACCGTCGCCACACCTCGTTCTCCTCGGTGTTTGTGTCACCGGAAGTCGACGACGATATTGATATTGAAATTAACCCGGCCGATCTGCGCATTGACGTATACCGTGCCTCGGGCGCGGGCGGTCAGCACGTTAACCGAACCGAATCCGCGGTGCGTATTACCCACATTCCCACCAACACCGTGGCGCAGTGTCAGAATGACCGCTCGCAGCACAAAAACAAAGACCAGGCCATGAAACAGCTGAAAGCCAAGCTGTACGAGCTGGAACTGCAAAAACGCAGCGCCGAAGCTCAGGCTCTGGAAGACACCAAGTCAGACATTGGCTGGGGCAGCCAGATCCGTTCTTACGTGCTGGACGATGCCCGTATTAAAGATTTGCGTACCGGGGTAGAAACCCGCAATACGCAGGCGGTACTGGACGGCGACCTCGATCAGTTTATTGAGGCCAGCCTGAAAAAAGGCCTGTAAAACAGGCTTGCCAGACCCCATTACCTAATTTTGATTTACCCCGACCGGAAGGGTGCAACATGACCGACAAAACAACCGAACAAACGGCTCAGGATGAAAACAAACTGATTGCCGAACGCCGCGCCAAACTGGAAGCCCTGCGCAGTAAGTGCAAGGCCAATGGCCACCCGAATGATTTTCGCCGCGAACATTTAGCCGGCGATATCAAAGCCGCTTATGGCCAGAAGAGCCAGGAAGAACTGGCGGCGGCGGGTATCCGCGTATCGGTTGCCGGCCGGGTGATGCGCCGTGGCGGCCCCTTCGTGGGCATTCAGGACAGCACCGACAGCATTCAGGTGTACATGGGCAAAGCGCTGCAGAAAGACAGCGAAGCCTGGCAACTGCTGGATATGGGCGACATTATTGCCGCTACTGGTACGCTGCACCTGTCGGGTAAAGGTGAGCTGTATGTGGAAATTGCCGACATTGCCGATTTCCGCATTTTAACCAAGTCGCTGCGCCCGCTGCCGGATAAATTCCATGGCTTGGCTGACCAGGAAATGAAATACCGCCAGCGTTACGTTGACCTGATCATTAACCCGGAAACGCGTAAAACCTTCCAGATCCGCTCCAAAATTATTGAGAGCATCCGCTTCTTCCTGTCGCAGCGCGGCTTTATGGAAGTGGAAACCCCGATGCTGCAAACCATTCCCGGTGGTGCGTCGGCCAAGCCGTTTG
>JAEWQT010000154.1 GCA_023399105.1 Pseudomonadota bacterium
CTTCCGAACAGGTAGATTCAAAGGTAAATCGATAAGGATTTACTAATATGGCATTATCACGAACCACATCAACCACTGAAAGACTTACATCGACACTGCCTAACCGCACGACAGCAATATCATCAGCGCTATTCAATAACAGCGACGGTTTAATCGTGCTCAGCACAACAGTCGCAGTCGAAATAGCATTAGCGGGATCCGTTTCGTCTGCGCCCTCTTTGAATAAGCGAGCGGTAACCAGATCGTCACCACTGCACGACTTATTGGTATAGGTTGTATTCACCGCACCTGACGCAACAACCGATGTAATGCTTAATCCAGCATCGCCAGAAGACAAACATTCAGAACTAAAAACAAAACGATAATTATCTGACAACGGCTGATTGCCGTTATTGGCATCAACTGCCGTCACCGTCAAGCTTGTTGATTGATTTTCAGCAAGGGATACCGATGTCGCTGCAATTTGACCAACCTGAAACCCAGCTCCTACGCCATTGCCTAAAGCCGGTGTTATGGTTAATGGCGAGAACGTGATCGTTGCACGTTGAGTGACAAGAACCTGATCTGGGTTTCCCGTTGGATAGACGTCTAGGGTTACTTCGTTATCGCCCATGCAAGTTGTGTCATAGCGAGTAGCGACGGATCCGGCACTGATGCTCTGATTGCGTATCGAGAAATTGAAACTGGGGCAATCACTCGACCATTTGGCCTCAAACTCATTCGATAATAAAAGCGCATTCGGGGCACTGGGATGATCAGTGACGATATTAGTGCTCAGTATGGTGGAAGTAGCACCCTCTGCAACCTGAACGCCGTTAATTTCGTTTTTACGAAAACCCACGCCTGTTCCCGTTCCAATTTTCGGTGTAAGCAAGGTCACTTTGTGGGTTTGCGTACTGATTGGTGTAGCGGTAGCGATATTGTCCGATGTACGGAATAATCTTACTGTAATCGTGTCTTCAGCACTGGCGCACGAGCCGCTGCGGTAAGTGTTTTGGGTAGATCCGCTTTGACTTTCTGTTACAGTATTTTCAAAAGACGCTCCATCACAAGTTGATGTGAATACATATCTGAGTGGGCGCGTTACTAACTCTCGATCACGATTTTGATCATGGGCTTCAATCTTAAAGTCAAAACGTTGGGATTGTACGATAAAGCGAGGCATTGATGCCTCAAAAACCAACACAGGATTAATCGGAAGCGAACCTTCACCTTCGTTCGGAGTCAAATCAGGATCTGTTATTCCACCCGAACCGGTACCATCTGATCCGTTATTACCTGATCCATTTCCTGGATTTTCAGGTACAACAGAATCCCCACTGTCACCACCACAGGCGGCCAGCAGGCCGGTCAGCAGAAAAGCCAGTGCAATATTAGGCTTGATCATGCGCATACGCTCCATCATAAGGTATTCCCAACGGTATTCTTTTGCGCGATAGCATAGCACCAGCGCTGGTGTTGAAGCCATAAACAAAAACGCGGCATTCCTGCCGGAATACCGCGTTTCATGCCATGCGTCACACTTTGGCCATCAGCGGCCGTGGTGATCACACATCCAAATAGTCCAGAATGCCTTCGGCGGCGTTGCGGCCTTCCCAGATGGCGGTTACCACCAGGTCGGAGCCACGCACCATGTCGCCACCGGCAAACACTTTCGGGTTGCTGGTCTGGAATTTGAACTCCTGCTCTTCCGGTGCCACCACGCCATCCCAACTGTTCAGTTCAATACCGAAGTCTTTGAACCAGGGCGCCGGGCTGGGGCGGAAGCCGAAGGCCACCAGCACAGCGTCGGCTGGCAGGATTTCTTCGGAACCCGGAATCACTTCCGGGCGGCGACGGCCGTTTTCATCCGGCTCACCCATCTGGGTGGTCACCACTTTGACGCCTTCGACTTTGCCGTTGCCAACAATTTCGACCGGCTGACGATTAAACAGGAACTCCACACCTTCCTGACGGGCATTCACCACTTCGCGCTTGGAGCCCGGCATGTTGGCTTCGTCGCGGCGGTAAGCACAGGTCACGCTGTCGGCACCCTGACGGATGGAGGTACGGTTACAGTCCATGGCGGTATCACCACCACCCAGCACCACCACTTTTTTACCCGCCATGCTGATGAAATCCGCCGGGTCTTTTTCAAAACCCAGGTTGTGGTTGACGTTGGCAATCAGGAAGTCCAGCGCATCCACCACACCCGGCAGGTCTTCACCGGGGAAGCCGCCTTTCATGTAGGTGTAGGTGCCCATACCCAGGAAGACGGCGTCGAATTCTTCGATCAGGCTGTGGAAATCGACGTCTTTGCCTACTTCGGTGTTCAGGCGGAACTCAATCCCCATGCCTTCAAAGATTTTGCGGCGATTGGCCATCACGCTCTTTTCCAGCTTGAACTCGGGAATACCGAAGGTGAGCAGACCACCGATTTCCGGGTATTTATCGAATACCACCGGGGTGACGCCATTGCGCACCAGTACGTCGGCACAGCCCAGGCCCGCCGGACCGGCACCGATAATGGCCACGCGCTTGCCGGTCGGCACCACTTTCGACATATCCGGCTTCCAGCCCATGGCAAAGGCGGTATCGGTAATGTATTTCTCAACGTTACCAATAGTCACCGCGCCGAAGCCGTCGTTGAGGGTACAGGAGCCCTCACACAGACGGTCTTGCGGGCACACCCGGCCGCACACTTCCGGCAGGGTGTTGGTTTGGTGGCTCAGTTCCACCGCTTCCAGAATGTTGCCTTCGCTGGCCAGTTTCAGCCAGTTCGGAATAAAGTTGTGAACCGGGCATTTCCACTCGCAGTAAGGGTTACCACAGCCCAGGCAGCGATGTGCCTGCTGGTTCACTTCTTCCTGATTAAACGGCTTATAAATTTCCACAAACTGGCTTTTACGCAGCTTGAGGGGTTTTTTGGCCGGATCTTTCCGGCCCACATCCAGAAACTGGAAGTGATTGTTCAGACGTTGTGCCATCTCGAACCTCTCTCTCTCATCCCGACCGGTTACTCGGGACGAGCACGGGTGTTATTCAGCAATTGTTGTAAATCGGCCGCTTTCGGCTTCACCAGCCAGAACTTGCCAACGTAACCATCGAAGTCATCCAGTACGGCATGACCCCAGGCGCTGCCAGTGGCGGCGGCAAATTCGTGCAGCATGCCGCGCAGGTGGCTGCGGTAGGCTTCGCTGGTTTCGTTGGAAATGCGGTGAATGGCCACCAGCTCGCTGTTGTATTTGTCGACGAAGCTGTTATCCAGATCCAGCACATAGGCGAAGCCACCGGTCATACCGGCACCGAAGTTGTAGCCGGTTTCACCCAGTACCACGACCACGCCGCCGGTCATGTATTCGCAGCAGTGGTCGCCGGCGCCTTCCACAATGGCGATGGCGCCAGAGTTACGCACCGCAAAACGCTCACCGGCACGGCCCGCCGCCAGCAGTTTGCCGCCGGTGGCGCCGTACAGACAGGTGTTGCCGACAATGGCGGTGTCGTTGGTTTTGAACACCGAACCTTTGGGCGGGTAAATCACCAGCTTGCCGCCGGTCATGCCTTTACCCACGTAATCGTTGGCGTCACCTTCCAGCACCATTTCCAGACCACCGGCGTTCCACACACCGAATGACTGGCCAGCCACGCCGGTCAGTTTCAGGCGTACCGGGTTGGACGACATGCCCTGGTTGCCATAACGACAGGCGATTTCACCCGACAGACGGGCGCCAATAGAGCGGTCGCAGTTGGTGATGCGATAGCTGAATTCGCCACCGGCTTTTTGTTCAATGGCCGGCAGAATATCGCGTGCCATGGTTTCCGCCAGTGCAGCCGCGTCGTAGGGGTGGTTGCGCTCAACCTGTACGGTGTGCGGTTTATCCGCCGGAATGTGGTCGTTGGCCAGCAGCGGCATCAGATCGAGGTGTCGCTGCTTATCGGTCAGGCCATCGATCATTTCCAGCAGGTCGGTACGGCCCACCAGCTCTTCCAGCGAGCGTACGCCCAGCTTCGCCATCCACTGCCGGGTTTCTTCGGCAATGAAATGGAACATGTTTTTCACCATGTCGGCGGTGCCGATGTAGTGTTCCTTACGCAGGTCATCACGCTGAGTGGCCACGCCGGTGGCGCAGTTATTCAGGTGGCAGATACGCAGGTACTTACAACCCACGGCCACCATCGGCAGGGTACCGAAACCGAAAGACTCGGCCCCGAGGATGGCGGCTTTCACCACGTCCAGACCGGTTTTCAGACCACCGTCGGTCTGCACCCGCACTTTGCCGCGCAGATCGTTGGCGCGCAGCGCCTGATGCGCTTCAGATAAGCCCAGCTCCCACGGCGAGCCCGCGTACTTGATGGACGT
>JAEWQT010000172.1 GCA_023399105.1 Pseudomonadota bacterium
CCGGTTAAGCCGGTTAACGCATGGGTGCGGATACCGGCCACCCGCGTTCCCGGCAGCTGTTCACGCACCACCCAGCCGCGCTGCAGCCCTACCAGCGCACCCAGTAACAAGGCCACCAGTAACTGCATCGCGGTTTCGGTATGGCCGTTCATTAAAACAGTCAGTTCGGTTTCGGGCATGGGCCTTCCTTATTGGTAAAACAGAGCGGTAAGCCCATAATCCGGCAAGCATTGGCAAAATGCCAGACTCTTGGTTTAGCGGGGAAATGTTATGAATAAAGTGTTGATGGTTGTGCTGGCCATGCTGCTGGGCGGTTGCCTGGGCATGCCCAAAACCGTACAGCCAGTGAACAACTTTGAACTCGACCGTTATTTGGGCACCTGGTACGAAATTGCCCGGCTTGATCATTCTTTTGAACGCGGCTTAACCCGTATTCAGGCCGAATACAGCCTGCGCGACGATGGCGGCGTGCGGGTGCTGAACAAAGGCTACTCGGTGGAAAAACAAGCCTGGCAGGAAGCGGAAGGCAAAGCCTATTTTGTCGAAAGCCCCGATCAGGGCTACCTGAAAGTGTCGTTCTTCGGGCCGTTCTATGGCTCTTATGTGGTGTTTGGCCTGGATCAGGAAAATTACCAGTACGCCTTTGTCTCCGGCCCGGATACCAGCTATCTGTGGTTGCTAGCGCGTACTCCGCAGGTAGCCCCCGCAGTGCTGGAAGGCTTTAAGCAAGCCGCCCGCGAGCGTGGGTTTGACACCGAACAGCTGATTTACGTGGTGCATGAGTGATGTTCAACAGGAACCAGAAGGCGTAATAGAGCGATGAACGCCACATTCCCGCTGTTGTTATTAGTCGCGTCGCTGCTGCTGGGATTGTTGGCGGTGGTGCTTGGCTCGTCAGGTTTACTGATACTGGCCGCGTTGTTGTTCGGTGCTACCTGGCTGGCGCTGCTGCTGGGGTTCTGGAATGGGTTTTCCGGTTTGGTGCAAGCGATTCGCCGCCGGGAAGACGATCAGCAACCCTGATAACCCGGTCCCAGCCGCAGCAGGGGATTTTCACCGTTAAAATCGGTCAGCAGCCAGATTTGTTCAAAATGATGCGGCGGTAAGACCAAGTGCCGCACGATGGGCAGAAAATCGTCATGTTGCCACAGCGGGCTGGCGTTGCGGATAACCAGCCATACCCGGTTGCTGTGGTAACGCTTGCGTGCCTTGCTGGTTAATATTCTCTGCAACGCAGTATGCAGTTTTCGACCGCTTTCCATACTGGCCAGGTCAGCCAGATAGGCCCATAAATGTTCTTCGCCCTGATACTGGTCGGCCGCCGCAGGGGGCGGGTTGTCGCCGGCCGCAATGCGGGCTTCCTGCTCGCTGGCGTATAAATGAGCAATTTCCAGATCCAGTTCTTCACCGTTCAGAAAGCAGGAAATATCCGGCTTGGCCGGTTGGTTGTGCCAGATATGCCGCATGGGCTGATGAAATTGTTTTTCATAAGCACGCATAAAGAATTTGGCGGCTTCGCGTTCCAGCCGCCGTTTTTCGCTCTCAGAATGACTGAGCGGTTTGCCCTGTTCGTCGTGGTGAATATCCGAGGTCATTGTGTTCAGCCCTGCAGCGACCGCAGGCCGTGCTGGATTTCCCGTACGTCGACACCACTGGGATGCTGATACACGCGCAAGCCAAACTCCGGAATAATCGACAGTAAATGGTCGAAAATATCGGCCTGAATGCCTTCATAGGCTACCCAGGCCGTGGTGTTGGTAAAGCAGTATATTTCCAGAGGCAAACCATCGGCGGTTGGGGCCAGCTGACGTACCATCAAGGTCATGTTCTGATGGATACCGGCGTGGTTACGCAGGTAGTGGTTCACATAGGCGCGGAAGGTGCCCAGGTTGGTAATGCGGCGGGTGTTCACCGGTTCTTTACCCTGTTCCTGCAGCTGGGCATTCCACTCGTCTATTTCCTGCTGTTTTTCCTGCAGATAGTCTTTTAATAAACGGAAACGGCGCAGGTGCTGTTGTTCGTCAGCGCTGAGAAAATGCACGCTTTGCTGATCAATCATCAGGCTGCGCTTAATCCGCCGGCCACCAGACTCCTGCATGCCGCGCCAGTTTTTGAACGAATCGGTAATAAAGCGCTTGGTCGGAATGCTGGTAATGGTGTTATCCCAGTTGCGTACTTTGACCGTGTGCAGGGCAATATCGATAACATCGCCGTCGGCGTTCAGCTGCGGCACTTCGATCCAGTCGCCCACCCGTACAATATCGTTGGACGATATCTGCACACTGGCAACCAGCGACAGCAGAGTATCCTGAAAAATTAACATCAGCACCGCCGCCATGGCACCCAAGCCAGACAACAGAATTAATGGCGAACGGTCGATTAACAACGCAATCATCATGATGGTGGCGATGGCAAACACCACGATTTTCACCACCTGCAGATAGCCTTTAATGGGCTTATGCTGGGCATCGGGCCGGCGTTCGTACAGGGTATTCAGCAGGGTTAAAACATGGCTGATGGCCAGCGCCACGGTTAATACGGTAAAGGCCCGGGCGACGTTACTGACCACGGTGGTCAGGGCTTCCGGCAAGCCGGGCACAAACAGAATACCTTCTGAAATAATCAGCGCCGGCACCACATTAGCGAGGCGGGCAATAAACTTCAGGTTGCCGTCCTGTTCCAGCTGCCGCACCGGCGTCGAACGCAGAGCACGGAAAATAGCGCGCAGCAGAATGCGCTTAACAATCCAGTTACCCAGCCAGGCCAGTACCAATAACCCACTCAGGGCTGCCAGGCTGTATAAAAACGGGTTGGCTGAGAGTTGTTCGATAAAATCATTAAGTCCGGCAGGCATAAACACTCCGTTACTGCGGGGGAATGCGGCAACGCTAAGCCACCGACGGCGCTGCGTCAAATGCGGCAGCGGCTTTATGGCCGATTTTCGTTAGAATGCACTTTTTCAGCGGGAGCAGCAGCGTGGCAGAACTGGCAGTAGAGTGGTTGGTGATATTGGCGTTGGTGGCCATGCTGGCCGGATTTATTGATGCCATTGCCGGCGGTGGCGGGCTGCTTACCATTCCGGCTTTGCTGCTGGCGGGGCTTAATCCGGTGCAGGCACTGGCCACCAATAAACTGCAGGCCAGTTTTGGCAGCTTTACCGCCACTCGTTTTTTTGTCCGCGCCGGGTTGGTTAAACCCTGGGCCGAGCGCTGGGCGGTGCTGGCCACCGGCATGGGTGCGGCACTGGGGGCGCTGGCGATTCAGTGGTTTGATACCGCTTTATTAATGCAGGCCATGCCTTTTGCGTTAATGGCCATTGCTCTGTACCTGTTGCTGGCCCGCAACGTGGGCCGCAGCATCAGCGAACCCCGGTTGAATAACGCCGCCTTTAACAGCAGCGCCGTACCGGCGGTAGGGTTTTACGATGGGTTTTTCGGCCCCGGTACCGGTACGTTTTTTACCCTAAGTTATTGCCAGCTGCGTGGCCTGAACATGGTGCAGGCTACAGCGCACGCCAAACTGCTGAATTTCACCACCAATATCGTGTCGCTGACGGTGTTTATTCTCTCTGGCCAGATCGTCTGGCTGGTGGGCCTGAGCATGGCCGTGGGGCAGGCCATTGGTGCCCGCCTGGGCGCGGCGACAGCGCTGAAACAGGGCGTGGGGTTTATTCGGTTGATGACCGTGGCTGTTTGCGTGGCCATTAGCATCAGCCTGTTGTTGAAAGGCTGACGCCTTTTATGCTGTACGCCAGCCCTGCCGGGCTGGTTGGCCCTCTCGGGCTTATTGGCTGCCACTGCGTGGCAGCTTGTGGGAGCGGGCCATGCCCGCGAATCCAGCGCTGCCCGCGAATCCAGCGCTGCGCGCTGGCTTCTGCCAGCCTTGCAGGCTGTCAGCCCTGTCGGGCTGATTGGCCCTTGTGGGAACGGGCCATGCCCGTGAACCCAGCGCTGCGCGCTGGCTTCTTCCAGCCTTGCAGGCTGTCAGCCCTGTCGGGCTGATTAGCTGCCGCTGCGTGGCAGCTTGTGCGGGGCTCCGCCCCTGCGCCCCAATGTAAGGAGAGGGATCTCCTTACAATCCTCTCTGGCCCGCGTCCCAGCTAATCCTTGCTGAAAAATTCCGCCAACGCCCACGGATCGTAAGGTACATCCTGTACCACGATCCTTGCCCGGCATCCCGCCGGGCATGGCTACCGGAATTTTTCATCGGCGGGCTGGCCCGAATGGGCTGGTTGGCCCGCTCCCACGCCGACAACGGCCTGCTGGCCAAAGTACGCAGCACCATTGGCGCCCGCCAATTGTTAAGCTTTGGTAATCAGCCTGTAACCGTAAACGATTTACTGATCAATGACTTGCGTCAGCGCTGCGGCGTTGCCCATAATACGCCACTTTACAAAGCCGGACAGAAAGTAAGCCTGAAAGAAGGCCCATTCCGGAACTACGAAGCCATCTTCCAGGAGTACGATGGTGACGAACGTGCCGTCATCTTGCTGACACTATTAGGCCAGCAAAATGAACTGGTGGTGGAACTGAACGAACTCAGCCAACCCTAACCAGTGGCAGCCCCACAGGCCGCCAGCACGCACAATTTGCCGAACCACCGAAGCGATTACAGGGACTACTCGCGAAGAACCCTCGGGCGGCAGCGTAACTTTTTGGTGGCCAGAGGCTTGAGGCTTGAGGCCAGACGCTAGACGTAGGAGCGGCATTTCTGCCGCGATGCCCGCCAACGGCGGGCCAATAAACACCAACGCCGTATAGGCGGGTTTAACAACCCGAATCGTGACAAAAATGTCACTCCTACAATCCGGGCACGCCCAACAAATTTACTGTGGGAGCGGGCCATGCCCGCGAATGCCCGCCACCGGCGGGCTAATAAATAC
>JAEWQT010000156.1 GCA_023399105.1 Pseudomonadota bacterium
GCAGCATAAAGCGGTTAATGCCGGCGGCCTGCTGCGGATGATCATGCAGCCATTGCACCAGCTGTTCCAGGGTCCAGCGATCCAGCAAATACATGCGGTTGTAGTTTTCCGCGGCCTGCAGATAGTCCAGAGGCGGAATCTGCGCTCCCTGTTCATCGCGGATGCTGATCATAATTTCATACTGACGCGTGTCGCGATACCGTTCCTGGATCGGCTTGATGGGGATGCAGAGCACCTGCAGCTGGTTGTTGCTGAGCGCCTGATTCAGTTTGTTGCCCCAGGCCATAAATTCCTCATGGCGCTGGCGGCTGGTGTCATCGGTCTGGTAGGTGACAATGCGGCTGCCACCTTTCTCTTTGGCCAGCTGGCAAGCGGATTCGGCCTGCTCCACCAGCTCGGCGGCACCAGCGCTGTCGGCATTGGTCGTGGCCAGGCCAATGCTGAGGTGCACAGTGAAACTGCCGGCCGGACTGTCGACCTGGGTGGTTTCAATCTGGCGCTTCAGCATTTTGGCGCTGGCCTCGGCCTGTTCGCTATCGGTATGGGGGAAGAACAGGGCAAACTCGTTGCTGCCCAGGCGCGCACACAGGGCATCCGGCATATGGTCGCGCAGCAGTCCGGCGACCTGTTGCAGGCACAGGTCGCCGCCTTCCACGCCGTAGTTTTTGTTGATCAGTTTGAACTGATCAATGTCGGCCATCAGCAGGGTGCAGGGCGTGGCACTGCGCAGGCTGATCAGAATGCGTTCCTGCAGCAGGCGCAAAAAGTGCTGACGGTTGGTCAGGCCGGTGAGCGGGTCGATATTGGCCTGCTCAGACAGGTCGCGGTAAATCTGCTGCACCAGCTTATCGACGCCCCGGTCGACCGCGGACTCTTCCTGTTCGTACAGGCGTTTGACCCGACCATCATCAAAGGCTTTGGCCAGTTCGGCCAGGGTGAAGTCGATGACCTTCATGCCGCTGTGGTTCACGCAGGCAAAGCGTGATGCATCCTGAGCGATCCAGACCACCGACACCGCCTGATCCGGTTCGACCAGCAACAGCCAGTCGCCGACCTGCAGGTTCATGGCGCGGCGGGTGCCACGGCCTTCCGGGACCACTTCGGTCGGTTCGGCACTCCAGGCTGGCAGATCAATGGCTTCGGGGATGGTGCCGGATTGCAGGTGCTCAGTGGCGGCTTGCAGAATGGCCTGGTGCCACAGTTCATGGGCCGGCAGGTTGCCGTTCAGTTTATCCATTTCGCTGCGGGCCAGATCCAGTAAGGGCCGGAACTTTGGCAGCAACTCCTGGCGCCCGCTGTTGGCCGGACCGAACAGGGCCAGTACCTGCCGGTAGAGCTTAATCGCTCCCTGGAAGCGCTTGCTGTCCTTGCCTTCGCGCAGCAGCAGCAGGCTCAGCAGCGGTTGCCAGCCCTGCTGCAGCCATTCCACCACGCTGTTGGGCAGGGTGCGGTTGGCGATGTCTTTGCCAATCAGTTGCTCAATGCGGCGGCGGGCGTTGTGCAGCTTGTGCTCGCCTTCGGCGGCCTGGGCCACCCGTTCGGCATTCTGGCGGGCTTTGCGCTCAGCGCCGCCCACCAGGCCCTGCAGATTTTCCAGCAGCTCTTCCAGTGAGTGTTCGTCACGATCAAGATTCTGCAGTACCGGATCGATCAGCCCCTGCAGGCGGCTGCTGAGCTGGTCTTCGCCGCTGGTGGTCAGCTGGCCGAGTTTGGCCAACTGGTTCAGAACCAGCCGGCCCGGGTGTTCGGGGTTGAACAGCAGGCTGGGGTCTTTCAGCATCAGCTGCAGCAGTGGCCAGCCCAGACGTTCAATAAAGGGTTTAATAAAGTCGGCGACCTGGTCGCTGCTGAGCAGGTGCTGGGTCACCTGCTCCAGGGTATCAATGGCATCACGGGAATCGGCCGGCAGGCTGACGTCCTGTTCGGCCAGGGCTTTTTCCACCGATTCCCGCACATGGCCCTCGGCCAGGCTGTGTTGCTGGGCCAGATGGGTAACGATATCGCTGACCTGCTGCGGAGCAGCGACCGGCAGACTCTCTTCCGGGGTAAGTTCCGCCTGCTCCAGCCGCTGGTAACGCAGGCTGAGCAGGTTCTGGATGTTGGCGTAGGCCTGTTTGGCTTCCTGCTGATGGCGCTGGAAGCTTTGCAGCGACTGACCCCGATTGTTGCCGGGCGGCGGATTGGTAACGCTCGCTGCGCTGTTCGTCTTAACGGTTGCGGCCGTGATGCTGGTGGAGCTGGCACCGGCTGCGGCAGACGCCGTGGGCACGGCTGATTGCACCGCGGGGATGGCGCGGCGATAACGGAAGGTCAGCGGGATATCAATCTGGCGGATCAGATTCTGGTAGCTGGTTTGCAGGGTGGTCAGGGCCACCTGCTCATACACAGAAAACGCCAGTGCCCGCGCTTCCTGGGGTAGCTGCAGGGCATCCAGGCTGTCACGGAAGGCTTCTGTCACGGTGGACGGACCGATGGGGTTGAAGGTGTCTTCCATGCGCGCCGCTGACAGGGTATCGAGCAGCTGGCGCAATTCAAAGCTCATGTTGGCCAGCCGGGACTGCAGGTGCGATGCCGTCACTTTGGCCAGCAGCCAGTCTTCAAAGTCAGCCTGCTGCACCAGGGATAAACGCAGCTCAGCCTGATCGGGCTGCTGTTCGCGCGAGGCTTCCGGTTGCCCCTGCAGCCAGCGTTGCAGCTGTTGTTGCAGGCGCTGCTGAAACACCTTCAGCATTGCACCGGCATTGGTTTTGGCTTGTTTTTCCAGTCGCAGCCACAGCTGTTGTTCGGCGGTGTTGCGGGCCATGTTGGCTTTTTCGAAGGTGCCTTCGAGGAAGTCCGGCAGCCATTGACGCAGCAGCCGGTCGCGCACGTTCTCGGCTTCCTGTTGCAGCAGCTGCAGATAGCGTTGCTTTTGCTCGTCCGTGATGCGGCGTTGATTACGGGTGGCCTGATTGTATTCCTGCAGGCGCAGAAACAGTTTGCTGTCGGGCTGCCGGAATTGCACGCCGGCATGCTGGTCGTTATTGAAGACCCAATCCACCGCGACCTTGACGGGGTGATCGTCAAAGGCCAGCTGCAGCATCAGATTCTGAGTGCTGGTGGGAATGCCATGCGGCCAGAGCAGGTGCACGCCGGTCTGTGAATAATCCACTACCTGACAGGGGTATTGTTGCCCATCGGTGCTGATCAGAGCAGCATTCAGGTAGGTGGTGAATCTTGGGTGTTCGCGTTGCTCAACGGCCATGCTGTCAATTCCATAATGCGGGCCAGCGGCCCGTAGCCGGCACTGGGCCGGGTTCTCCTCAACTGGCAGAACAGCTTCAGGGGAATACTGCCAACGATGTTATTCTATTCCCTGTTGTGCATATTGTTATCTGTTTTCGCGCTTGCCGAAATAGCCGGGTGTGTAAAGTCCGGTTTTTTTTGCGTTAAAACGCTTGGTTATCGACCTTCTGGCTGCGCAAACTGCGCAATTTCCGGTACAGCGTGCGTTCGCTGATGCCCAGGGCCTGTGCCAGTGACGCGTTATCACCTTCGTACTGTTGCTGCAGTTGTTGCAGGTAATGCTGCTCCAGCTGATCCAGCGGCATCACGGGCAGACTGGTGGGTAAAGCGGTGCCGCTGGTGACGATGAGGTTATCACGCTGTGGCAGTTGCAGGTGGCGTGCTTCAATCAGGTTGCTGTCGCACAGCAGAATGGCGCGCTCAATCCGGTTACGCAGCTCACGGATATTGCCCGGAAACGTCTGGCTGGTGAGCCAGTCGCAGGCGCTGTCAGAGAACTGCAGTGGCCGCTGTGGGCTGAGTTGCTGCAGCAGGTGGGTGGCCAGCGGCACAATATCTTCTGGGCGCTCGCGCAGTGACGGCAGCAGCACCGGAAAGGGGCTGATACGGTAGTAAAGGTCCTGACGGAAGGTGCCGGCGGCGACCATGTCTTCCAGCTGCCGGTGGGTGGCACAGATCAGCCGGAAGTCGGCCTGCTTGGGGGTGATGCTGCCAACCGGCCGGTAAGCGCCGGTTTCGATCAGGCGCAGCAGTTTTACCTGCATGGGCAGCGGAATATCCCCCACCTCATCCAGAAACAGAGTGCCGCCACGGGCGGCATCAATCAGGCCGGGTTTCTTCTGGGTAGCGCCGGTAAAGGCGCCTTTTTCGTAGCCGAACAGTTCGCTCTCAAACAGGCTTTCGGTCAGGCCGGAACATTCCACCGTCACAAAAGGTTTGCTGCTGCGCTGGCTGTGGTGGTGCAGATATTGTGCCGCCAGTTCTTTGCCGGTGCCGGAATCCCCCAGCAGCAGTACGCTGATATCACTGGGTGCTGCCCGGCTGAGTAATTCCAGCATACGGGTGTAGGCACTGCTGTAACCCAGCATGGGCTGACCGTGCAGGCTGTCGCGGTGTTGCAGCGGCTGCATGATTTCGACAAAGAAGGTGATGTTGCCGGCGTCGTTGCAGATCGGGCTGAGTTCCACGTTGACGTGTTCGCGGCCACGGGCGGTGTTGTGAATATGCAGAATGCGCTGGCGCTGACCGGTGTCCAGGCACTGGCGTAAGGGGCAGTGTTCGCCAGCCTGATCGCAGGGGACGCTGTAGCCGTGCGATACCTCGTAACAATGACGCTGCAGAATGTCCTCTTCATTGGCAAAGGTGCGCCGGTAGGCATCGTTGGCCGCGCAGATTTCGTAATTCAGATTCAGTAAGACGGCCGGATCGCTGATGGCATTCAGCAGCGAGGTAATAGCGGGCAGGTCGTGACTGTCGAGGTTGGAAAACATGGGCTGACATCTTTGGCAGTAGTGTGCTGTCAAATCTGGCAGCTAATGTAAAGATTCGCAAGCCCGGTGAGGGTTTTCTATGCTCAACAGCGGTGGCAGTCATGCTGTGGCCGGCTGGCCCGCTTGTTGCTGGGTGACTCTGTGACAATACGCCGCATCGTCAGCCAGGGCATTTGGGCTGACCATGCGATGCCTGACTGGCAGGCCCTGCGTTCGTGGGGCGGCCGCCGGCTTAACCGGCGGTGCCAATGTTCTGAGTAACCGGAGGATCAGCAATGATCAGTGAAAGCCTCGTCGAGCTATCGCGGCTGCAGTTTGCCATTACGGCGTTTTACCATTTTCTGTTTGTACCCCTGACCCTGGGCCTGTCATTTCTGTTGGCCATCATGGAGTCGGTGTACGTGATGACCGGTAAAGAAATTTACCGCGACATGGTGAAATTCTGGGGCAAGCTGTTTGGTATTAACTTTGCGCTGGGGGTGACCACCGGCCTGACCATGGAGTTTCAGTTCGGTACCAACTGGGCGTATTACTCGCATTATGTGGGTGATATTTTCGGGGCGCCGCTGGCCATTGAAGGCCTGATGGCGTTCTTTCTGGAATCCACCTTTATTGGCCTGTTTTTCTTTGGCTGGGATCGGTTAAGCAAGGTGCAGCATCTGGTGGTGACCTGGCTGGTGGCCATCGGCTCTAACCTGTCGGCCCTGTGGATTCTGATTGCCAACGGCTGGATGCAGAATCCGATTGGTGCTGAATTTAATTACGACACCATGCGCATGGAAATGACCAGCTTTGCTGAGGTGATTTTAAATCCGGTGGCGCAGGTGAAATTCGTTCATACCGTATCCGCCGGTTATGTGACCGGGGCGATGTTTGTGTTGGCAATTTCGGCCTATTACATGCTGAAAAAACGCGATCTGCCCTTTGCCCGCCGTTCGTTTGCCATTGCCGCCAGCTTCGGTTTTGCCGCCATTCTGAGTGTCATTATTCTGGGCGATGAATCCGGTTATGAGCTGGGTGATGTG
>JAEWQT010000209.1 GCA_023399105.1 Pseudomonadota bacterium
CCGGTGTTGCCCAGTTTATCCGCGCTGGCGGCGATATCAGCATTGTCCGGTGTGCAGGTTTCTATCGGCGTGCCATTGTTGGGGCGCGGGTCGTAACCGCTGGGGCTGGTGCTGCCGGTCTCGCCAGAGCCTTCGCCACCGCTATCGCCCGGAGCCTCACCACCATCGGGGTCAGGCGTGCCGGTATCGGTGCCAGGTGTCTGGCTGCCAGCCGTTCCTGTGGTCGACGAAGTATCGGCGCCGCAGCCGCTCAGGCTCAGCAACAAGGTCAACAGCCACAAAGATGAAATGCGCACAGCGTTATCCTTATTATTTTTATTGTGCGCACAGAGTAAAGCGCGGGCCGGCGTCTGACAATGGCTGCCGCCGGCCTTTGCCGGATGTTTACGGGCAGCTTTGCAGTTCCGCCAGATAGCGGCAGAAGGCTTCATCGGTCAGGGGTTTGCTGAACCAGTAGCCCTGAAACTCATGGCACCGGTGTGCCAGCAGGTAATCGCGCTGCTGTTCGGTCTCAACGCCTTCCGCAATGACATTCAGGTTCAGATTGTTGCCCAGCTGAATAATGGATTCGATGATGGGCACCGGCTGGTCGGTTTTGTCGATATCGGTGATGAAGGAGCGGTCAATTTTCAGTTTATGCAGCGGTAATTGCTGCAGGTAGCTGAGAGAGGAGTAGCCGGTACCGAAGTCGTCCAGCGCAAAGCGGATGCCCAGTTGGCTAAGACGTTCAATTTTACCCCGTGCGTCCTCGTTATTACCGAGAAAGGTATTTTCGGTTATTTCCAGTTCCAGGCAGCTGGCCGGTAAGTCAAACTCCTGCAGCAGCTCGCTGACCAGGGCTTCAAAGTGGCGATCACGAAACTGGATCGGGCTGATATTCACCGCCAGTTGCCGGAAGGAGGCCGGTAAACAGCCCTGCTGCCGCCAGCGTTGCAGATGCTGGCAGCTCTGGCGCAGAATCCAGCGGCCCAGCGGAATAA
Source organism: Pseudomonadota bacterium (assembly GCA_023399105.1). Lineage (GTDB taxonomy): Bacteria > Pseudomonadota > Gammaproteobacteria > Pseudomonadales > Oceanobacteraceae > Venatoribacter. The sequence goes on from JAEWQT010000209.1 coordinate 981, forward strand.
TCAGATTGGTTTCTTCGGCGGCGGCAATGAACACATCCGGTGCCACCGCTACGCCGTTATTATTCCAGCGACACAAAACCTCGGCGCCGCAGACTTCGCCGCGGCTGTTCAGCTGCGGCTGGAACACCAGATAAAACGCTTCCTCTTCAATGGCCTGATGCAGATCGTTAAACAGATTCAGTTTGTCCTGCGTCTGTTGCTGCATATTGTCGGTGTACAGGCTGTAGGCGCTGCGACCCAGTGATTTGGCGTGGTACATGGCAGTATCAGACTGACGAACCAGATCCGCTACGCTGTCCTGGCCGGACGGAAAAATCGCGATGCCGATACTGGCCGACAGGTGGAAACAGTGCACATCAATTTCAAAGGGCTGGCGCAGAGCATCCAGCACCCGCTGCGCGCAATCACTGGCGTGGCTGGCGGCCATTTCCGGGCTGTTGTCTTCCTGATCCAGCAGCACCAGAAATTCATCACCGCCCAGACGGGCAGTCAGGTCCTCATCGCGCACGGTTACGCGCAGACGTTTGGCGACTTCGATCAGTAATTTGTCGCCAACCGGGTGACCGAGGGAATCATTGATGTTCTTAAAATGATCGAGGTCGATGAACAGCACGGCGCCATAGTGCTGATGGCGGCGCGCATGGGCAATTTTCTTTTCCAGATGCAGCATGGCGAAACGGCGGTTGGCCAGATTGGTCAGCGAATCAAAATTGGCCTGATATTCAATTTGCTGCATCGACTGCTGCAGGTGAGCACTGAGCTGGTTAAAGGCCCGTTCCAGATGAGCAAATTCCTGCGAATGACCGGCCCGTACCCGGCTTCCCAGCTGACCATCGGTCAGGGCGCGGGTAAACCCCACCAGTCGCTGTAAGGGCAGCAGCACTTCGCGCTTCACAATGTAATGCAGCCCCAGCGTATAAAGGGCCAGCATGGCCAGCACCAGCGCCACTTTTTGCAGGGTGTCGATCAGCATCTCGTGACGTTGGCTGGTGGTGTCGTAATGCGCGTACAGCCAGCCGTGGGTTTGTCCGCGCAGTTGCTGACCACTGCGGAATTGCACCGGTAAGCGGCCATAAAAATGCCCTTGTTGCTGCTGATACTGAAAATCCGCTAACGCCGGGTCCGGCTCCGCCATGTGCAGATGCGCGGGCAAGGCTGCGCCCAGGTCTGCGCGGCGGGTTGAAAGGCGTACCTCGTTGTTAATCAGTAAGACCAGATGACTGATGTGTGGTCGCACGGCCATCCGGCTTAAGGTCTGATCAGCCAGCGCCCATTCACCTTCCGACAGCTGATGCTGCAGGGTCAGGCGCAGACCATTGAGCTCGGCCTCCAGCTTGCCGGCCCAGGTGCTGTTGAACTGAGCGGTTAAGGCCTGATACAGAAAATAGCCCAGAACCAGTGCGGTAACGCCTAACGCCAGGGCTGACCAGCCCAGCAGGATTTTACTGAGTGAATACATGGGGTGCCGGTTCATGGTTGCTCCGGCAGCCAGGCGGCTGAAGTAAAGGCAGACAATTCTGGCACCGAAGGCAGCAACTGCTGCCGCTGCATCAGTTCTGCCAGGTCGATGGCGTTGTAGGTTAAAACGGATGGATCGTCCTGCAGCAGTGCGTTGTTTTCAATCACATTGGGCAATTGCAGACCGTTGAAGACGGATGGCAGTTCAGTGGCTGACACGTTCAGCCGCTGGTTGATAATGGCCAGTGCCGTTGCCGGGCTTTGCAGTAAATCTTCACGGGCGCGGAAGAAGCCCTGCAGCAAATGACGCAGATTATGATCGTGCCGGCGCAGGGCGTCCCGCCGTACAGCCAGCACATCCACCACTTTGCCGGGAATCGCGGCACTGTCAAAACGGGGTACGGCACCGGCCGCCTGCAGACGCGAGGCATAGGGTTCGAAGGAGATCATGGCGTCGATCTTGCCGGCCCGATAGGCCGGTAAGTGTTCGGCCAGCGGCAGATGGTGCACGGTTATGTCGCTGATGGTCAGGCTGGCGGCTTCCAGTGCGCTGTACAGCATCAGGGCGCCCACCGCCGTGGTTTCTACCGCAATGCTACCGCCACGCAGACTGGTCAGATCGGGGATCGAGGGGTGTGTGAGCAGGACATCGGCCCCCATGGATATGTTGAACACCAGCACCACCACCAGATCCATACCCTCCTGCTGCAGGGTCAGTACTTCATCCAGGGTCAGGGCGCCGGCTTCCAGCTGCCCGAGCCGTAAGGCATCAATCACATCCGACGCTGAAGGCAATTCCACCAGTTTGAGATGGCGGTCGTAATAGCCCTGCTCGCGCGCCAGATACAGCAATTCATAACCCGGCCACACATTGGTACCCACCCGCAAAGGCTGGGAGGTGTGGTCACAGGCACTCAGGAACAGGGGCAGCAGCAGGGGAACTAATAAGGTGGCAACACGCAGCACTGACAACTCCGCAATATACACACAAGAGAATAATCCACAGAGGGTAGCAGCTGGCGCAGGATGCGCACTTGATCATTATCAGCTTTGTCCATTACAGACAGGTGATGTTGGCGGAAAGGGTGGTGAGGGAAGCGGTGTGATGACCCGGCATCTGGGGCAGATGCCGGGGTAAGGCAAAGATTATCAGTCCTGACGTTGCGCCAGGGCGGTACGGGCGCGGGC
>JAEWQT010000242.1 GCA_023399105.1 Pseudomonadota bacterium
GGCCAAGGTCGATATTCTGCCCGGCCACCATGCCGGCGGCACCGGCGGCCTGTGCCAGCAGGCGAATCAGCTGCAGACGCTGGGCATCGGTCTGCGCCGGCGCCTCCGCCAACACCGCAAACGCCGCCGTTAACAGCCCATCGCCGGCCAGAATGGCGGTGGCTTCGTCAAAGGCGATATGACAGGTGGGCTTGCCACGGCGCAGATCGTCATCGTCCATGGCCGGTAAATCGTCATGCACCAGACTGTAGCTGTGCACCATTTCCATGGCCACCGCCGCGGCATCAGCCGCTTCGGTGCTGCCGCCCAGCGCTTCACAGGTGGCATAAATCAGAAACGGCCGCAGACGCTTGCCGCCATTCAGCACGCCATATTGCATGGCCTCGGCCAGGCGCGAATCGGCCGACTGCAACGCCTGCAGGTGCTGCTGCAGCTGCGCCGCTATGCGTTGTTGCACCACCTGTAAACGGCTGGCCAGCATCACTGCTCTCCCTGAAACGGCTGCGCCAGTGACTGGCCATTTTGTTCCAGCAGCAGCTGCACGCGCTGCTCGGCACTGCTGAGCGCCTGCTGGCACTGCCGGGTCAGTTTGACCCCCTGCTCAAAGGACTGCAGTGATTCTTCCAGAGATAACTCACCACTCTACATTCGCTGAACCAGTTGTTCCAGTTCAGCAAGGGCGGTTTCGAAGGTAAAAACGGGGGCTTTGGTGCTCATAATCAGGGCTCTTGCACAGAGCGGGCAACACTAACGCCAAGGCCTGAGACGGTCAACCACGGCTGACTTGCCCCGGATCAACAACAATTTTGTCAAGTCAGGGCATTTGTACCGCAGATTAGCTAAACTTGTGCGCAGTTAACGCTTATTCAACAAGGAGCATCCGTGGATCTCGCATCGCTTATCGGGGTAGTAGGCGCCCTCGCCATTGTGATCATGGCCATGATCCTGGGCGGCGACATCAGCATGTTCGTCAACGTACCGTCCATTCTGATTGTGATTGTCGGCAGTATGTTTGCCGTGATGGTGAAGTTCGAACTGGGGCAGTTTCTGGGTGCCGTAAAAGTGGCTGCCAAAGCTTTTTCCTTCAAGCTCAGCAAGCCGGAAAAAATCATCGAAGAAGTGGTGGAAATGGCCGGCATGGCCCGTAAAGGCGGGCTGTTGTCACTGGAAGGCCGTGAAGTCAGCGATGAATTTCTTGGTAAAGGCATTCAGCTGCTGGTGGATGGCCACGACCCCGATGTGGTCCGCACGCTGATGAATAAAGACATGAAACAAACCGTCGAGCGTCATGCCATCGGTATTAATATCTTCAAGGCCATCGGCGATGTCGCTCCGGCCATGGGCATGATCGGTACCCTGATCGGTCTGGTGGCGATGCTGGCGAATATGGATGACCCGAAATCCATCGGCCCGGCCATGGCGGTGGCGCTGCTGACCACTCTCTATGGCGCCATGATGGCGACCATGATCGCGCTGCCGATCGCTGACAAACTGACACTGCGCAAAGAGGAAGAAGCTCGCCTCAAAAACATGATCATTGACGCCCTGCTGGCGATTCAGAGCGGCCAGAACCCTCGCGTGATTGAATCCATGCTGCAAACCTATATTCAGAAAAGCAAACGCAATACCGGAGAGCAGTAATGGCGCCGGAAGAAGAACTCGAATGTCCGGAATGTCCCAAAATGGCAGCCTGGGTCATGACCTTCGCCGACCTGATGTCGCTGCTGATGTGCTTCTTCGTCCTGCTGCTGTCGTTTTCCGAAATTGATGCCCTGAAATTCAAACGCCTGGCCGGCGAGCTGCGCGAAGCCTTCGGCGTACAGACGGTTATAAACGTTGATGATCCACCAAAAGGCACCAGTGTGATTGCGCGTCACTTCAGCCCCTCCATTCCGGAGCCGACGCCCATTAATGAAGTGCGGCAGAAAACCAACGACATCACCCGCAGTTCGCTGGAAGTGCTGTGTCAGGACGAAACCCAGCAACAGATCGAACGCCAGGGTGATCGTGGCATGCAAACCCGCGAAGTGGTGGTGCCGTCGTCCTCAGAACAGGCTGAAATCAAGAAAAGCGAAGAAATGGCGCTGGATATTGCCACCCGGCTGGAAAGTGAAATTGCCCAGGGTCAGGTGGAAATTGAGACCGTCGGCAAAAAAATTATTATCCGCATTCCACAGCAAGGCGCCTTCCGCTCCGGCTCGGATTATATCGAGGATAAATTTTTACCGGTGATCGATAAAATCCGTGAAGTGCTGGTAACAATTCCCGGCAAAATTTCCGTGGAAGGTCATACCGATGATATTCCTATCCGTGGTGGCCGCTTCCGTTCTAACTGGACATTGTCTTCAGCCCGGGCGGCGGCGTTTGCCGAAGAGTTGTTTATCGCCCCGGAAATGGACGCCAGCCGCTTTCAGATTGTTGGTCACGCCGACACCATGCCGCTGGTGCCAAATCTGGATGCGGAAACCCGTGAGCGCAACCGTCGGGTAGAAATTATTATTTTGCGTTCGCAGGAAGATGACGACGACGATCAACCGATTATTCAGCCGCAAACGACCCCGGAAGTTGAAGATGCTTTCAACGCCCGTCCGGAAGATTTTGAGCTGTCGCCCAACGAGATTTTCTGAACAGGATAATAATAACAATGCAGGAAAGACGACGTTTCTTCCGCCTTGATGATGAAGTCACTCTGGAATTCCGCCCACTCAGTGCGGAAGAATTTGAACAGTGGCAGGACGGCCAGCAGTTGCAGCGCTCCGAACTGCTGCAACTGGAGCAGGAACTGGGGCTGTTACTGCACCAGATCCGTGCCAGTCACCCGCAGCTCGGACAGGTGCTGGAGCTGTTTAACCGTAAAATGAATTTGCTGCACAACACCAGCCGCGCAACTGAAAAAGATACCGGCAGCCCTCCGGTCAGTACCGCAGAAACACGCATGCAGGTCAATTTAAGCGCCTGCGGTATCGCCTTTTACACCGATGAGCCGCTGCAGGCCGAACGCTATATGCTGCTGAATATGCAACTGAACCCGTCCAACGCCAGCCTGTCACTGGCCGGTAATATTGTGGCGGTGGAAGAAGTGAATCACGCGCGTGGCCGCTATCAGGTTCGGGTTAATTTTGACGGTCTGAAAGAAACCGAACAGGAAATGCTGATTCAGCATTTATTCCAGCTGCAAAGCCGTACCCTGCGCCAACAGCGCAACAGTGACTGAACATCCGCATTATTTTTTGGCAACCCGGCCAGCGGCCCGTCCGCTGGCCGCTGCAACAGGTATCCGCATGAGCTCCGCACCGCGCATTTATTTACCACTGGCAACCCAGGCCGGCACCCGCCTGCCGCTGGATGAGAATAACGCTACCCACTTACTGCGGGTGTTGCGTATGAACGAGCAGGATGCGGTACGGGTTTTTAACGGCCAGGGTTACGAATTTACCGCCCGCCTGTGCGAGGTGCAGAAAAAATCCGCGCAGGTGGAGTTGCTGGACTGCCTGCGTCATGAACCGTTACCAAGGCTGCAGCTGCACCTGGGCCAGGTCGTTTCAAAAGGTGACCGGATGGATTTCACCATTCAGAAAGCCACCGAGCTGGGTATCAGCGACATTACACCGCTGTGGAGCGAACGCTGTGAGGTGCGCTTAAAGGGTGAGCGACTGGATAAAAAAATGGAGCACTGGCGTAACGTGGCCATCGCAGCCTGCGAACAAAGTGGCCGCACCTGGGTGCCAACCATTCATGAACCGGTCTATTTTCTCGACTGGGCCGCCGCACGCCAGGACGACATCCGCTTATTGCTGCATCCGCACCAGCAAAAGCCACTGCGTGACTATCCGCTGCCGGCATCCATTGCCTTGCTGGTCGGCCCGGAAGGCGGTTTCAGTGACACCGAGGTTGAGCAGGCAGTACAGACCGGTTTTGCCGGCCTGACCTTAGGCCCGCGAATTCTGCGTACCGAGACGGCCGCGCTCGCGGCCCTCAGCGTACTGCAGTTCCAATGGGGCGACTTCAGCGCCTGACGGCATCAGCCACGCAGAATCTGCAACAGATTCTGCACGTGCTCGGCGGCATCATGCCCGAGCGTGGTCAGATAGCCGCCATCCGGCTGATCAATCAGTCCTTTCTGATGCAGGCGCTGTGCCGCCGCAATCATCTCTGGCCCGGCATCGGAATGCACTTTAATACCCTTTTGCATGCTGTGCAGATCGTAATGCGCCAGCAGATTCATTTCGTGCAGAAGATCAACGGGAATGGCCATGCAATAATTCCTTATCAATGAGGTGCCTTACCGGCACCTGGTCAGCATAGGTGTTTTCATCACCCCGCGCACATGACGCCGGTCACGAAAGCAACCGGCGTCTGCCTGATCAGCGGGCAGCCGCCAGCGCTTGCTCAACATCGGCGATGATATCGTCCACGTGTTCAATACCAATCGACAACCGCACCAGATCACGGCTGACACCGGCTTTAGCCAGCTCCTGCTCATTCAGCTGGCGGTGCGTGGTGGTGGCCGGATGACAGGCCAGTGACTTGGCATCACCGATGTTTACCAGACGTTTGATCATCTGCAGCGCATCAATGAATTTGGCTCCGGCTTCGGCGCCGCCTTTGATACCGAAACTCAGAATCGCCGAGGGCTTACCCTTCAACATACGCTGCGCCACGGCATGGTATTTATTGGTCGGCAGACCCGCATAATTCACCCAGGATACCTGCTCATGGGCAGCCAGATATTCCGCCACTTTCTGGGCGTTTTCCACATGGCGATCCATCCGCAACGCCAGGGTTTCCAGACCCTGCAGCAACAGGAAAGCACTCAGCGGTGCCAGTGCCGCCCCCATATTGCGCAGCGGTACCACGCGGGCACGGCCGATAAAGGCGGCCGGACCAAAAGCATCGGCATACACGACCCCATGATAGGACGGATCGGGTTGGTTAAAGTGCGGGAAACGTGGGTTATCTTTCCAGGGGAACTTACCGGAATCGACAATCGCACCGCCCACTGTGGTGCCATGCCCGCCGATGTATTTGGTTAACGAATGCACCACAATGTCGGCGCCAAACTCAAACGGCCGGCACAGATACGGAGTAGCGACGGTGTTGTCCACAATCACCGGCACGCCATGTTTGTGCGCCATGTCAGCCAGCGCCTGCAGATCAACCACGTTACCGGCCGGGTTACCAATGGATTCACAGAACAGCGCTTTGGTGTTGTCGTCGATCAGCGCCTCCAGAGCAATCAGATCGTCTCCGCGCGCCATCCGCACCTCAATGCCCTGCTGCGGGAAGGTGTGGGCGAACAGATTGTAAGTGCCGCCGTACAGCTGGCTGACGCTGACGATGTTATCGCCGGCGCGGGCCAAGGTCTGAATGCTGGCGGTGATGGCCGCCATACCCGAGGCCATACAGAGCGCGCCGATACCGCCCTCCATCGCAGCCAGGCGCTGCTCCAGCACGTCGTTGGTGGGGTTCATAATACGGGTGTAAATATTGCCCGGTTCTTTCAGGTCAAACAGGTCGGCACCGTGCTGAGTATCGCGGAAGCTGTAGGACGTGGTCTGATAAATCGGCACCGCGACCGCGCGGGTGGTCGGATCATCATTGAAGCCGGCGTGAATGGCCTGAGTCTCAATTTTCATCGGGCATTATCCTTATTGGGTGACAGAAAGCCCCGAGTGTAGCAAGTTGCACCGCCCTGCCATAGCCATCTGCAGTGCCTGACGGAATCCTCTGAATGCCGTACACTCGGCGCTTTCACGTCGCCGTCACCAGCTCCGGATAGTGTTTATTATGGCCAAGAAAAAAACCGCATATGTCTGCACCGATTGCGGCTCGGATCACAGCAAATGGCAGGGCCAATGCAGCGATTGCGGCGCCTGGAATACGTTGCAGGAGTTTGTGGTATCCGCCGCCAAAACCCCAGCCCACGCAACGGCCATGGGCGGTTATGCCGGTGCGGCCGGCACCCAGGGCATTCAGCGCCTGGCCGATGTCGATCTGGCCGAAGTGCCACGCATCAGCAGCGGCATGCAGGAATTCGACCGCGTGCTGGGCGGCGGCCTGGTGCCCGGATCGGCCATTCTGATCGGCGGTCATCCCGGGGCGGGTAAATCCACCTAACTGCTGCAG
>JAEWQT010000243.1 GCA_023399105.1 Pseudomonadota bacterium
CCGAGCCGCTGCGCCGGGCGGTCATTGGTACTCTTGCCGTACCGCCGACTTACAATCAGCTGCTCGACAGCCTGCACCGCGCCCAAACCTACCGCGACCAGTTTAATCAGAGCCGTCATCGTGGCGAACGCCGCGAAGTACAGCTGTTCCGCAGTCTGGTGGGCACCAGCCGCCATATTCAGACCGTCCGCGAGCTGATTATGCAGGTGGCCGACAAAGACGTGAGTGTGATGATTCAGGGTGAATCCGGCACCGGTAAAGAAGTGGTGGCGCGCAACCTGCACTACCATTCGCGCCGCCGCGACAAACCTTTCGTACCGGTTAACTGTGGCGCTATTCCGGCCGAGCTGCTGGAAAGTGAACTGTTCGGCCATGAAAAAGGCGCCTTTACCGGCGCCATCAGCAGCCGTCCCGGGCGTTTCGAGCTGGCCGAAGGCGGTACGCTGTTCCTCGATGAAATCGGCGATATGCCGCTGAATATGCAGGTTAAAATTCTGCGGGTCTTGCAGGAACACACCTTTGAGCGGGTGGGCAGCAACAAAACCCTGCACACCAACGTACGCATTGTGGCGGCCACCCACAAAAATCTGGAACAGATGATCGAGGAAGGCACCTTCCGCGAAGATTTGTATTACCGCCTGAACGTGTTTCCCATTGATATGCCATCACTGCGTGAGCGGGTAGAAGATTTACCCCTGCTGCTGAACGAACTGATTGCCCGTATGGAAACCGAAAAACGTGGCTCGGTACGGTTTAATTCTGCGGCCATTATGTCGCTGTGCCGGCATGACTGGCCGGGCAACGTGCGGGAACTGGCGAACCTGGTTGAGCGTTTGGCCATTCTGTATCCGTACGGTGTGGTCGGCGTGCAGGAATTGCCGAAAAAATTCCGCTACACCGATGGCATGGAAGACGACAGCAGCCCGCTGCCACCGCTGCCGGACGTAACCCAGACCGACCGTCTGGCCGGTGTTGATTCCCCGGCATTATTGCCGATGAATGGCCTGGATTTACGTGAATACCTGCAGGATCTGGAATGTTCATTAATTCAGCAGGCGCTCGACGACGCCAATGGCGTGGTTGCCCGGGCGGCCGAAAAACTGAATATCCGCCGTACCACGCTGGTAGAAAAAATGCGTAAGTACAATTTGGGTAAGCGCGAAAAAGATCTGGTCGATTAATTGGTCAGTGCATAAAAAACCGGGCGCAAGGCCCGGTTTTTTATGCGTAAAGCGGTTCCTGCACGGTTATCTGCGGTCTTAATGCTCCGTAACGTCCCTTCCTTAAGCACACCTTTCTAAACCTGGCCCGCTATTTGCTGAATACCCTGTAAGCGATTTCGAGATGTCGGTTTTCCGGCACAGAAAAGAGGTAGTTATGGGTAATTCTCTGGCACATGCAGCAACTGACGTTTCTCTGGCACCCGCTCTGCGGATGAACCCGGACAACGTGCGTCAGGCTTTGGTGATGTTTAATGAAATGTCGCAGCAGCTGACCACGTCGTACAGCGAGCTGGAAAGCCGGGTCGAGCAGTTAAGTGGCGAGCTGGCGTCGGTTTCCCGTCAGCGCATGCAGGAACTGGCCGAGAAAGAGCGGCTGGCGCACCGGTTGGAAAGCCTGTTACAGCTGCTGCCGGCGGGCGTGCTGGTGCTGGATAAAAACGGCTACGTCAGCCAGAGCAACGCCGCCGCCAATGATCTGCTGCTGGGCCTGACTTCGCACAAATCCTTAATCGGTCAGCGCTGGCGTACCCTGATTCAGCAATGTTTTAAGCCGCGTCGTGACGATGGCCATGAAATTTCCCTGGTGGATGGCCGCCGGGTGCATCTGCGTACCGCGCCGATGCTGAACGAGCCGGGCCAGCTGATTCTGCTGACCGATATGACCGAAACCCGCGAACTGCAGGCGCGTTTAAGCCAGCACGAGCGCCTGTCAGCGATGGGTAAAATGGTCGCTTCACTGGCGCATCAGATCCGTACCCCGCTGGCCGCTGCCACTTTGTACGCTGGCCATTTGGGCGACAGCGGTCTGGATGCTGCCATGCGCGAGCGCTTTGCCGCCAAACTGCAGGAACGCCTGCGGCATCTGGAAAACCAGGTGCGCGATATGTTGATTTTCGCCCGTGGTGAAGCGCCGCTGAATGACGAAATTACTCTGGCTGACTTAGAGCACGATTTGTTGGCCGCCATGGAAGTGGCGCTGGCCAACCAACAGGCGATTTGCACTGTGGATAATCAGCTGCCGCAGCAACGCATTATCTGTAACCGCGATGCCTTAATCAGCGCGCTGATGAACCTGGTGAATAATGCCCTGGAAGCCTGCCCACCGGGGCAGGCGCAGCTGCAATTACTGATTCGCCCGCTCGGTGACAACCGCGCCTCGGTGCTGATTCTGGATAACGGCCCGGGTATGACCGCCGCCGCCAAAGAAAAAATACTGCAACCCTTTTACACCACCAAAGCTAATGGCACTGGCCTGGGCTTGGCGGTGGTGCAGGCGGTCGCCCGCGCTCATAACGCGGAATTTATTGTGTCTGATAACCCGGCCGGCGGTCTGGCTGCCGGACTGGTTCTGCCCCTTGCCGGGCAGCAGTGAGAACAGGAGTGAATACTATGCGAGTTTTGGTTGTTGAAGATGATCCGCGTCTGCGCGAAGCCGTTGTTGATACTCTGATGCTGAAAGGCTTTCAGGTGAGCGAAGCAGCCCATGGTATTGAAGCCCTGAATCTGCTGCGTCATCAGCAAATAGATCTGGTGCTGTCCGACATTAACATGCCGGGCATGGACGGGCTGGAACTGCTGCAGAATGTGAAGCAGGAAACCCCCTGGTTGCCGGTGATTTTAATGACCGCTTACGGCGATGTTGGCCAGGCGGTGAAAGCCATGCAGCGCGGCGCCGATGACTACCTGATGAAGCCGTTCGAGCTGAAAGAGCTGGATGACTTGCTGCGCCCCTACAGCCGCAACGACGTGCCGGCCGACAGCAGCGAACCGGTGTGCGAAGCCCAGGCCTCGCGGCAGTTATTCCAGCTGGCGCAGCGGGTGGCGCAAACCGATTCTACCGTGCTGATCAGCGGCGAAAGCGGTACCGGCAAAGAAGTGCTGGCCCGTTACATTCACCAGCAGTCGGATCGTCGTAACAAACCTTTTATCGCTATTAACTGCGCCGCTATTCCGGAAAATATGCTGGAAGCCATGCTGTTCGGTTATGAAAAAGGCGCCTTCACCGGCGCGTACAACGCCATGCCGGGCAAATTTGAACAGGCCGAAGGCGGCACCCTGCTGCTGGACGAAATTACCGAAATGGACCTTGGCCTGCAGGCCAAACTGCTGCGCGTACTGCAGGAGCGCCAGGTCGAGCGTCTGGGCGGCCGTAAAGTGGTGGATCTGGATGTGCGCATTATCGCTACCACCAACCGCGATCTGGCCGAGTACGTGGCGGAAGGCAACTTCCGCGAAGACCTGTATTACCGGTTAAGCGTGTTCCCGCTGCACTGGCTGCCGCTGCGCGACCGTGCCGATGACATTCTGCCGCTGGCGCGCCGTTTGCTGGCTCACCATGCCGGTAAAATGAAACGCCCGGTGCCGCGCTTGCTGCCGGATGCCGAACAGCTGCTGCGCAGCCATCCCTGGCCGGGCAACGTGCGCGAGCTGGACAACACCATGCAGCGCGCGCTGATTATTCAGACTGGCCCGCAACTGAGCAGCAACGATTTTATTCTGACCCCGGTGCC
>JAEWQT010000323.1 GCA_023399105.1 Pseudomonadota bacterium
GTCATAACAGATCGCCAGCCCGAGTTTCCCCACCGGGGTGTCGACCACCACCAACTCAGCACCGGGGGCAAAGCGCTCGGATTCGCGATAGCGGTTGTGGGCGTCGCCGACATCGGCATCGAACAGGTGAATTTTGTCGTAACGGGCCACCAGCTCGCCCTGATCGTTAAACACCAGAGAGGCCGATCGCACCCGCGGGTCGCCATCCGGGCTGGTCATGGGCACCGCTCCGGCCACCAGCCACAGCTTGTATTGGCGGGCCCAGTCGGCCAGCGTCTGCACATACTGCGGATCCGCGGCTATAGCGGGGTAGCGCTGGCCGTTCAGACTTAAAAACATCTCCGGCAGCAACACCAGCTGAGCACCCTGTTGCGCCGCCTGATGCACCCCTTGCTCCGCCCATTGCAGGTTGTGCAGCGGGTCGGCGCCACTGTTCATCTGTATGGTCGCAAGCTGTGGCATCAGTCGTCCTCCAGACCAAAAATACTGAGAATACGCTGTTTCAGACTGCGGCTTTCACTGCCATCCACCTGATTATCAAACGCCCGCTTCAGGCGCATATCCGGTTCACTCCAGGTACCGCCGATGTCGTAGCTGGTACTGGTAAAGCGGGATAATTCATCGCCAATCAGCTTTTCAGTGACGTAAATAGAGGCTGCCACCGGCGGCGCAAAGCCGGCCAGAATCGCCACCATCGGCAAGCTGCTGGTAACTGGTAAGGTGACTGCCAGCTTCATGTTCAGGGTTTCATCGACCAGGTTGGTGCTGCCGGAGGTTTGGAACCGACCACTGGGGCCATCCACCAGCAAGGGCTCAGTAAAGGTCAGCACCCCCTGTTCCAGGCGCGCACTGCCGCGCAGGGTGTCAAACGCCACGCCGCTTTGGTACAGGTCGGAAAAGTCCAGTTTCAGGCGCCGGCTCATCGAGTTGACGTTCAACACGCCAAAGGCGCGCAGCGCCCCGGCGCTGTCCGATATCAGCGCCCCATTACGGATCCGCCATGAGACTGTACCGGTCATGCTGGCAAGGTTATAGCCCAAGGGCGAACCGTCCCAGCGGAACTCGCCACTGCCTTCCAGTTCATTGCCTTCCACCACCGGTACCTGGCGGAAACCACGCTGAATGGCAGCGACGTTTTTACTGCTGAAGGTCAGTCCGGTTAAGGCGGTACTGTGCCGGCCATCCTGATACTGCCAGTCCAGCTGCCCCCGCAGACTTAAACCATGAATATCGCCGTCGTGGATCTGCACCTGTAAGCCCTGCCCGGCCGGACGGCTGCTGAACGACCAGCGGCCCATCTGACGCGCTCCGGCAAACACTTCCGCCACCGTCAGATCAAGGGCCGGTAAGTCCTGTGGATCAACCTCCCGCAACGGATCAGCAGCCGTTATGGCCACGGGTGTATCAGCAGACACTCCGGAGGCAGTCTCGGTGGTCGCGGCAGGCGGTTCGGCATCACTGTGAGGGAAATGCAGATAATCAAGTTCGGCCCGCAGTGGCCCGGTGCCATGCGGAATCTGTACCAGCCCCCGCAACAACTGACTGTCGATGTTGAAATCCCAGTGTTGCGGCTGTTGCTGCCCCTGCACGTTGGTGACGCCCAGCGGCATGCCCCAGGCCAGTACCTGTCCCAGGCTCAGCTCAATGCGTTGCAATGGATTGCTATCGGCACCGCCGCCCCCGGCTTGTTGCGCTGCCGTGTTGTGTTGCTGCTGGTAGTCGCTGATGCGCTGCCAGGCCTGCCACCAGTCTTCCGCAATCAGCTCGGTGGCCAGCTGACCGCTCAACGTAAGGCCCGGCTGCTCTGGCAAATGGGCCGGCAAACCACCAAGATGAATCTGACCCCGTTGCAACTCCGACCCTGCCAGCAGCAGGTCGGCATCGACCAGCTCGTTGTAACGGAACTTCATCCGCAACCCATCACCAGGCTCCAGTTCTACCTGCAACGGCGCCATCGTCAGTTCGTCTTTACCCATTGGATAAGGCAGATCAATACGGGTGCCGGTCAGATCGGATTGCAGCCGGAAGCGCAGACCGTCCGCCGTCAGCTGCATACCGGCCTGATACTGCAACCGGCCACTCACTGGTTCCAGTAAAAACAATGGCAACCAGTCACGGAATGCCTGCCACTGCCCTTCACCCTGCCCATCCAGATACACATTCAGTTGCTCAGCGGCCGTTAGCTGTGAGCGGATGGCGGCCCGGAAGGTACCTCCGAAAATCTGGCCGCTGAGCGCTTCGGCACTGAGGCCGGTTTTGCTGGTATAGCGCAACGAGCCTTTCAGCCCGTGCACGGTCAGATCCAGCTCGCCCAGATGCAGCTGATTATTGCTGATGCTGGCATCAATACTGATATCGGGACCGGCGCTGCCGGCACCCAGGGGCTGCCGCAGCAAAATGCCGGCCTGTAACGGGCCGCTGGCCTGCCACTGATCGAAGGCATGGTTAACCACCTGCTGTAACGGCGTGCGGGTGAAATACTGCAACGCCTCCGCCGAATCACCCTGTAAGCGGGCGCTGACTTCCAGCTCAGCGCCACCGTCCCGACCTGGCCGCAATTTTATGCGCCCACTGTTGCTGAGCAGCTGGCCGCCCAGAGTCCGGCCCTGATCCAGCCAGATATCCAACGCCGGGGCATCCAGCAGCAAGCGGCCCTGCAGTTGTTCTGCGGCTGGCCAGTCGGGCAGATAACTCAGCTGCGTCCGCATAAACTCAAGATACAGCTGGGTGCTGGTGCTGTTACGCGGATGCTCAGAACCCAGCACCGTCTGCAGGGCAAACGCGGCCTGCCGGGTTTCACCCTGTTGCAAAGCCTGATCGAGCCAGTTGCGAACGTCCGCATCCACCAGCTCAGGAATCAGCTGCTCGCGCAGATCCAGCGGTGCCTGTGGCAATCCCAAGAGCAATCCCAGGTTCGATTCCTGCAGACTGTCACGGGCGGGAAGTTGCAGCTGCAATTCAGCGCTTATCGGGTAGGTACTGATGCCCGGTTGGGTGGCCGGACTGTGTTGCAGATCGGCACGTAAACCCTGTACCTGAAGGGTGGAACTGTCGCTGCCGATGAACCAGCGGAATA
>JAEWQT010000017.1 GCA_023399105.1 Pseudomonadota bacterium
GAGTTTTTTGGTGCCGAAAATCATAATGACAATGGCCAGAATAATAAGCAGTTGCCAGATACTGATACCGCTGAGCATGGTGTTTTCCTCTTATGCAAATAGGGCAGATCGCTGCCGCTGTGGTTATTCCGGCTGGCGGGAGGCTTTTTCTTCCAGCCCCGACATATTAAACCGGCGTGCCAGTTCGTTCAGCACCGCTTCCGGGCGCTCGCCCAGTTTGGCCAGTGCCACCAGGCTGTGAAACCACAGGTCAGCAGTTTCATAAATAACATCGGAATTATCACCACTGCGTTCAGCATCTTTGGCAGCAATGATCGTTTCGGTGGCTTCTTCACCGATTTTTTCCAGAATTTTGTTCAGACCCTTGTGATACAGGCTGGCGACATAGGACGAGTCGGCCGCAGCCTGTTTACGCTGTTCCAGAATGTCGCCCAGATTGGTAAGTACATTACTCATAATGTTTCCGCTGTGTCGGTTCGGTATTAATAAATGTCGTGCGGGTCTTTCAGCACCGGGTCGACCGTTACCCATTCACCATCGCGCCAGACTTTGTAGAAACAGCTTTCGCGGCCGGTATGGCAGGCGATGCCGCCGATCTGTTCTACCTGCAGTACGATGACATCGGCATCGCAATCCAGACGCACTTCGTGCAGCTTTTGCACATGACCGGATTCTTCGCCTTTGCGCCACAATTTTTTGCGTGAGCGCGAATAATAAATGGCACGGTTTTCGGTAACCGTCAGCTCTAATGCTTCACGGTTCATCCAGGCCATCATCAGAATGCGGCCACTGCGGTAATCCTGCGCAATGGCCGGTACCAGGCCATCGCTGTCCCACTTCACGGCGTCAAGCCAACTCATAACAACCCCTTCTAATCAGTGCGGCAGAATAGCGCGCTCAGGCCCGCAGCAGCAACAGCAGGATGCCGGCGGCGGCGATGCCCACGCCGGTAAATTCCGGTACGCCCAGCGCAAACGCCTGCCACCACACAAACAGACCACTGCCGATGGTCAGCGTGCCCATGGTCTGCTGACGCTTCTGCTGTTTCTGTTGCTGCAGTTCTTCGCGCAGGGCGCGGATTTCGGCGTGCAGGCTGGCCTGGGTTTCATCCAGATGGTTCAGCCGGCTTAAGGCGCCGTGTACGAGGCCCGGAATCTGCGGGGCTTTTTCAATCCAGCCCGGCAATTGGCGCTTCAGTTCACGGAAGGCCGCTTTCGGGCCAAAGCGGTCGCGCATCCAGCGTTCCAGGAAGGGTTTGGCGGTGCTCCACAAATCCAGCTGCGGATACAGCTGCCGGCCCAGGCCTTCGATGTTGAGCAGGGTTTTCTGCAGCAGCACCAGTTGCGGCTGCACTTCCATATTGAAACGGCGCGCGGTGCTGAACAGCTGAATCAATACCTGACCAAAGGAAATCTCGGCCAGTGGTTTCTCAAAAATCGGCTCCAGCACGGCGCGGATGGCGGCGGAAAATTCGTTCACCTTGGTTGTGGCCGGCACCCAGCCGGAGTCGATGTGCAACTGCGCGACCTGATGATAATCCTGGTTAAAAAAGGCCAGCATGTTCATGGCTAGATAGGTCTGGTCTTCTTCGGTCAGGCTGCCGACGATGCCGCAGTCGATGGCGATGTATTGCGGGGTTTGCGGATGCTCGCGCGAGACGAAAATATTGCCCGGGTGCATGTCGGCGTGGAAAAAACTGTCGCGGAATACCTGGGTAAAAAAGATTTCCACCCCGCGTTCGGCCAGCAGTTTCATATTGGTGTTCTGTGCATGCAGAGCGTCGATATCAGCCACCGGAATGCCATAAATACGCTCGCTCACCATCACTTTGGTGCGGGTGTATTCCCAGTACACGTCCGGCATGTACAGCAGTTCGGAGTCTTTGAAATTGCGTTTCAGCTGGGTGGCGTTGGACGCTTCGATGCTGAGGTTCAGCTCGCCGTAAATGGTGTGGCGGTAATCCTCGACAATTTCCATGGGCTTGAGGCGGCGGCCGTCGGCGGAATACTTCACCAGCAAACGTGCCATGGTTTCCAGCAGCTGCAGGTCGCGTTCGATGGTGTGCTCAATGCCGGGCCGCACCACTTTCACCACCACTTCTTTACCGGCGCTGCCATCGCTGTTAAACAAGCGCGCTGCGTGTACCTGAGCAATGGACGCCGAGGCCAGTGGTTGTGGTGAAAATTCGGCAAACAGTTCAGCAATGCTGCGGCCCAGCTGTTCTTCAATTAACGCCATGGCCTGATCGTTGGGGAACGGTGGTACATCGTCCTGCAGGCGTTGCAGTTCTTTAACGATATCGGCCGGCACCAGATCGGGACGGGTGGACAGGATCTGGCCAAACTTAATAAAGATCGGGCCTAAGGCTTCCAGCGCCAGCCGCAGGCGCTCGCCGCGCCCCAGTTTGGACGGCACCGGGTTCAGCCGCCAGGGCGCCAGCCACAGCAGAATACGCAGACTAAGCGGGAGTTGTTCCACCGGTACCAGGCTGTCGAGCCGGTAACGGGTAAACACAAACAGGATTTTCCAGAGACGCCAGAGGTTTGCCACGGGGTTGTTATTCCTTGGGCTGAGCAGAGGCCTGTTGCAGGCGGTCAAGGCGTGCCGCCAGACGGTCGGTGTCCAGCTTCAGCTGATCAACCTCATCGGCAAACTGCGCCAGCAGCGGCGCTGGGGTAACCAGCTGCGCTTCATCTTCCAGGTATTCTTTTACCGCAGTGCGGTACACCGGTGCGGTGGTCTGGCCCCAGCGCAGCAAGCCGCGCAGACCTTTACCTAGCTGATGTGCCAGCAGGCCACCGGTGAGCGGGCTGAGCAGGGCTTCCCAGTCGATATCCAGCTGCTGGGCGATGCGGGTTAAGCCGAGGGCAAATTCACTGTCGCCACTCATATCGATGACGGAGTTGATCAAGGTGTTGGCTTTATCCTGCGCCGCGGCCAGCGCCAGAAAATCAGTCAGGCTGCCGCTGAGGGTGGCGTCGGCTTCTGCGTCATTGCGGAAACTGAGGCCGATACTGCCATCCAGAATGCGCACAAACAGCGCCTGCTGGCCGACCTGCAATGCCAGCAGCCGGCCCTGCAATGGACGCAGTTGTTGCTGCACCGCCGGGTCGTACTGCAGCACATGATTGATGGCCAGCTCAGCGGGGATGCAGGCGGCTTGCAGCAGTTCAGCGGACAGGTGCTGCAGCATCAGGGCTTAATACCCCGGTGCAGTGCGACCACGCCGCTGGTCATATTGTGGTAGCTGCAGCGCACCAGGCCGGCGTCTTCCATCATGCTTTTCAGGGTTTCCTGATCCGGGTGCATGCGGATGGACTCGGCCAGATATTTGTAGGATTCGGCATCGTTGGTGACCACTTTGCCCATAAACGGCAGCGCGGTGAACGAATACAGATCGTAGGCTTTGCTCATCAGCGGGTTGGTGGGCTTGGAAAATTCCAGCACCAGCAGACGACCACCCGGCTTCAGGCAGCGGGTCATGGAGCGTAGCGCGGCGTCTTTGTCGGTGACGTTGCGCAGACCAAAGGCGATGGTGATCACGTCGAAGCTGTTGTCTTCAAAGGGCAGGCATTCGGCGTTGGCCTGCACGTATTCAATGTTGCCGACGTAGCCCTGATCGGTCAGGCGGTCGCGGCCGACATTGAGCATGGACGAGTTAATGTCGGCCAGAATCACTTTGCCCTGCGGGCCAACAATTTTGGAAAACTTGCGGGTCAGATCGCCGGTGCCGCCGGCCAGATCCAATACGCGGTTGCCCGGACGAACGCCCGACATATCAATGGTGATGCGTTTCCACAAACGATGTACGCCGAACGACATCAGGTCGTTCATCAGGTCGTACTTGGCGGCTACGGAATGAAACACCTCCGCCACTTTGGCCTGTTTCTCTTCAACGGCCACGGTCTGGTAACCAAAATGCGTGGTTTTATCCCCGGACATGCAGATGTTCTCCCGTGCGGATTCTGACTGGGCGCCCATTTTAGCCACCGCAGTCAG
The DNA here is from genome assembly GCA_023399105.1 of Pseudomonadota bacterium. Taxonomy (GTDB): domain Bacteria; phylum Pseudomonadota; class Gammaproteobacteria; order Pseudomonadales; family Oceanobacteraceae; genus Venatoribacter. The sequence continues at coordinate 4,000 of JAEWQT010000017.1, forward strand.
GAAAGTCTTGCGCTGCGTGCGCTTTCCATCGTGGCGCTAACTGACTGAAAGGTCAGGTATCGGTTACACTGCCGCCAGCAGCCTACTTCAGGGAGTTAACAGGTGCCGATAATAAGCAGGATTCGTCAGTTTTTAATGTTGTGTTTGCCGGTTATCACAGTACAGGCCGATGATCTGACCATGGCCGTGCCTGACGATGCCTACCCACCCTATGTCGTTCACAATGATCAGGGTGAGGCCATTCACGGGTTGCTGATTAACCCTCTGCGCGCAGCGCTGACTGCACTGGATATGTCGCTCGAACTGCTGGAATTGCCGGTGTTGCGTTCCACCTACATGCTCGACGCCGGCAAGCTGGATGCACGCATGGAATCCCCGCAATGGCTGGCAAACCCGGATGATTTTCTGTGGCTGGATGTTGGCGTAACGCTGGAAGA
>JAEWQT010000025.1 GCA_023399105.1 Pseudomonadota bacterium
GCCACTGTTCATTGTGATAAAAATCGCCGGCTGACGATTCCTGCCCACCCCAGTTCAAGGCATCCGGACGCGGCATCAGTACATAAATCATAAAGGCCACCAGCATGGTCAGCAGGCCGGCCAAGGCCCGCGCGGCCGCACCCGGCCCCTGCCGGGCAGCCCGGCTTGCGCCACTGTCGCCGCTCTCGTCACCAACACGAATATCCCCCCGATCCAGCCAGGCTTCACTGAGCGAGAACGCCGCCGCCAGACAATACAGCGCCATCACCCATAAATAATGGCCACTGGTGGCATCGGCGGCACCGGCCAGCAATAAAACAAAGCTGATTAATTGCGCCACATAAAATTTTCGCCAGCGGTTTAACTGCGCATTCATCGCCAGGGTCGCCAGCAATAATAACGCCACCAGTGCCGGCATTAAGCCGGCGCTGAATAACAGCACTAGAAATATCGCTAACCCGGCTACAGCAATGGCGTCCGCAAGTGGTTTGTTGCGTTCAATCTGTTCCCGCGCCTGCCAGGCTTTGCGCAACACCATAAAATTGGCCGGCAAAAAAATCAGCCCGGCCAGCACACCCAGAGCGGGTGACAACATCGTGCCCAGCACCCCGGCCGCGGTAATAGCCAGTTGCAGACTTAACCAGAAAAACACCGTTGGCCGCCGGATCATAAGGCCCCCTTGCCGCTGGCAAATATCTGCGCCAACTGACTGCGCCGGTGCAGCTGTAATTGCAACAAGCCGGGCTTCAGGGTGCGCCAGCCTTCCGGATAGTGCTGTAACGGATGCACAAAACTGTCATCGGCGTACACCACATCCAGATGCCCGCCCCGGGGCGTTACGGCCAGCGGCTGGCTGCTGCGCCGCACGGTCAGCAGCACCGGTTGCTCCTGCAATGCCGCCAATTCCTGTTGAATCATCTGAGCGTAGGGCGTTTCGCCATCGTCTGTTACCCGTGCCAGCGCATCGAGGTGATCGCGCAAATCGCGGGTGCCCGGCTCCAGCGTTAACCGCAGAGGCTGCCGGCCACTGATCACCAGCGTTAACCGCAGCTGATGTTCCTGCGCGTAATGCAGCAACGAGGCTGCTATTTGCAGCGCGTATTCAAAGGTAGTGTCGGCGCCCTGCCCCAACGCATTGCCAGCCTGCGCATCAACGATCATTAACCAGGACGGCGTGTCGTAACTGTGAAATTCCCGCACCACCAACTGCTGCTGGCGGGCCGAAGCCGCCCAGTGCACCAGACGCATGGAATCGCCATCCCGGTAGGGCCGCACGCCGGCAAATTCACTGTGCGCGCCCCGGCTTAAAAAGGAATCGGCGCCTTCCATCACCGGATTGTCGGTCGCCGGCTGCGGTAACTGACGCACCGGAAACCACTGCGGCCACACCAATAATTCCAGCCCGGGGCCAGTGGCGGGTAATTGCCGTTCAATAAACCCAAAAGGCCAGGCGCAACTGAGTTGCACTGGTGGCAGCGTGAACACGCCGCGCTGCGGCGTGGTGTATGACAGCGTCAGTTCATCACCGGGACGGATCTGCGCCAGAAAATGGCCATCCGCCTGCTCTGTTCCCGGCAGCTGTTCGCGGATATGCAGATAAAACACCGGCCGGCGGCCCGCAAAACGGTAGCGCAGCCGTACCGCGCCCCCGGCCACTGCATTACCCAGCACCTGTCGCTGCACCTGCAAACCGCGCATCATCCAGCCGGGTAACACCCAGCTGACCAGCAACAAGGCCAGAATTAAGGCCAGCAGCCCGTACAGCAAGGCAATGCCGCGGTTCCAGGCAATCAGAAAACACAGCAGCGCCAGCAACCACAATAAACGCGGGGCGGTAATGTGCTGCGCCAGCCACTGCAGTAACGGATGTTGTGGGGCTTCCAGCCCCGGTGCACGATTCATCAGCAATTTATCCGGCTGCTTTTCCAGTTACGGCCGCCGGAAAATCCGGCACCGCAACGCTGGCAATAATCTGCTGCCAGAATTCAGCCCGCGCGGCCGGTTGCTGCAACATGGCATCGCGGAAGATCAGCCGGTGTGCCAGCACCGGTTCCAGCAATGGCCGCACCATCTCCGGCGTTACCGCTTTTTTGCCCGACAGAATCGCCATGGCCCGGGCCGCCCGCATCAGCGCCAGTGAGCCACGCGGGCTGGCGCCCAGCCGCACCTGCTTGTGCTCACGGGTAGCCCGCACCAACTGACTGATGTAGCGCACCATGGCTTCGTTCAGCGTTACTTTCTCGACCAGCACCTGCAACGCCAGCAGCTGTTGCTCGGTCATCACCGCCTGCAATTTATCCAGCGGATGGCCGGACTGCTGCGCCAGCAACATGGCCACTTCCTGCTGTTCATCGGGATAACCGAGGCTGATACGCATAAAAAAGCGGTCCAGCTGCGCCTCTGGCAAGGGATAAGTGCCGCTGAATTCCACCGGGTTCTGGGTGGCCAGCACCATAAAGGGATTGGGCAACTGGTAGGTTTTACGATCGGCCGTGACCGTGCCTTCGGCCATGGCTTCCAGCAACGCCGACTGGGTGCGCGGCGTGGCGCGGTTAATCTCATCCGCCAGCAATACGTTGCTGAACACCGGCCCCGGCATGAAATGGAATTTATGCTCTTCGCTGTTGTACACGCTGATGCCGGTAATGTCGGACGGCATTAAATCCGGCGTGCACTGCAAGCGTTTCATGCGCAGCTGTAATGACTGCGCCAACGCCCGCGCCAGCGTGGTTTTGCCCAGCCCCGGCGCGTCTTCCAGCAATAAATGGCCGCGGCACAGCAAGGTGACCAGCAGCAGTTTCAGGTTATGCGGCTGAGTCTGAATAACCCGGCTGAGGTTTTGCTGCAGGCGCTGCAGCGCCCCGATCAGTTCTTGTGTGGTGAGTTCTGACATGGTTCATCCCTGTAATCTAAGCGGCCCCGAGTATGCCGCGAACAGGCTGCTATTGCAGCGGCGATCTGCGTCATCCTATCGTCGCGGCCCGGAATGTACACCACCAGCCCGGCCGGTGGCCAGTGCCGGGGATTTGTGGCTAAATGCCGCCAAATCTGACGGAGCCTGCTGCACATGGACACGCCTGAAAAAACCGGTTTTTTTGCCTTCTTACGCACCGCTGTTGGCGCGCTTTTCTCACGGATCTGGAACCTGATACGCGACACGCTGCGCCTGCTCATCGGCAGCACTCAGTGGACGCCGCCCACCTGGCTGCAGTGGATTCTGCGCGGCCTGCGCCGCTACGCAGCCTTCCTCGGCCGTCACCGCTGGATTGCCGCCCTGCATGTGCTGCTGCCGGTTGCGGCCACCGCAGCCGGTTATGGCGCCTGGCTGTGGTACGAGGCTCAGCCCAAACCGGTTTACACCCACATCAGCCTCAGCGCACCGGCACCGACCGAGTGGATTGAGGGCGAACCGCGTTACCACAGTCTCTGGCTCAGCTTTTCACAGTCGGTCGCCACGCTGGAGGCGGTCAATCAGCCGGTCAGCGCGGGCATCAGCCTGACCCCGGCGGTCCCCGGTCAATGGTTCTGGCGCAACGACCGCCGGCTGGAGTTTGTACCGTCCGGCGACTGGCAGATTGGCCAGGAGTACCGGGTGCGCATCACGCCGGAAACGCTGCTGGCCGACCATATCCGGCTGGCGGAACAGAGCAAAAGCTTCACCACCCGGCCGTTCACGGCCAGCCGCGGCGCGGTTGAGTTTTATCAGGACCCGGTCGATCCGGCCATGAAGAAAGTGGTGGCCACCGTCACCTTCAGCCACCCGGTGGACCCGGTCAGTTTTGAGCGCAACATCCGCATCAAACCCGAAACCGGACTGGACTTTTTACACCCCGGCCAGCCGCCGTTCTCGGTGGTGTACAGCCGCGATGGCCGTACCGCGCACATTCACAGCGCCCCGGTTGCGGTGCCGCGGCTCGACCGCAGCCTGCAGATCACCCTGACCAGCGGCACGGCGCCCAAGGCCGGAGGCAACCGTCTCGACAGCGACCTGAACTGGCATCAGTCCATCCCCGGCCGCGGCAAACTGCGTCTGCAGTCGCCGCAGATCATGATTGTGGAGCAGGGCAATACGCCCGAGCAGGTGCTGAGCCTGCGCACCAACGCCCCGGTGCTGGAAACCGACATGAGCCATCAGCTGCAGGTATGGCTGCTGCCGGAACAACCGGCCAGCTCCGAGCGGCGCCGCTCATTTCAGGGCTGGCACAACAACAACGTCGGCCCCGACGATCTGGCCCGCAGCACCCGCGTGCAGCCGCTGTACATTGCCGGTGAGTACGAAAGCAGCCAGCAGCATCATCTGAAACTCGACGTGCCGCCGGGGCGCTCTCTGCTGGTGCAGATGGAGGCCGGTCTGCAGGCGGTGGGTGGTTACGAGCTGGCCGAACGTTTCAGCCAGGTGATTCAGGTGCCGGCGTATCCGACCCTGCTGAAATTCATGGCCGAGGGCAACGTGCTGTCACTGCGTGGCGATCAGAAGCTGGCCGTGCTGTCGCGTGGCGTAGAACACCTGCAGTACGAAGTGCAGCACATTCAGCCCGACCAGCTGCACCATTACCTCAGCGATAACTACCGCGACGTCAGCACCAACCACGTCGACGAAGACGATCTCAACAAAGTCA
>JAEWQT010000107.1 GCA_023399105.1 Pseudomonadota bacterium
GGGTAGAACCCCACGCAGTAAACCCTGGATCGATTAACTCAATAACTCCTGGGATTGATGGGCAGATGGTAACGCTGGTGGCCACATCTGGAACAGTGACCCTCAACCACGCAACCTCGGGCGGAAACGTTCGCACAAAGTCAGCCGCCGCAGTGTCTGTAACGGACGTTCGGCCAATCACCTTGCTGAGTGTCGGCGGGCGGTGGTGCGAAGTCTAGTGCAGGCCGCGCCGCGTCAGCTGGCGCGCGTGCATGCCGGCTCGTAGGGACGATGATGTGTGAGTTGGGGGCGAGATTGTCGTTGCCCCCAACATACGGCTTAGCGAATCGCGTTTACCATATTTCTCTAATTAGAATTGGATGCTGCGATCCATATCGATATTGGTTAAGTCAGACTTAGATTTGTAGGTTTTATCCGAAATGGCATCCCTTAAATTCAACATGTTCACTAGATGCAAGATTGTTTGCTCAGATAAGTTTCTGCGTATATGGTTGCCATCCATGTAAATAAATTCGTTGTTTACATAGGTTGTGCATAAATTGCTATCGCAAAGCGTGTCTGTTGGTAGTATTGCGTTTACGTTCGAGTGTTTTTTAGCAAGACGCTCAAGTACGATATTTGTGAGTTTGTGCTGTTTTAGTGTCTCTTTCGAGTTAAGTCCTAGGTAATTAGGGGGGCAAGGCTTGCGAAGTACGTTGCTTGCACTTATTACGGCGCAGGCGGAGTAGTCTTTATTGGGTCGAGGGAAATCCCCGAGGAGGATAACGCGCTTACCTTTTGATGATAATTTTTCTATTATTCTTTCAAGCTCTGATTCGATCAGCCCAGCTCCTATTTCTGCGCTTCGATGGGCGGAATTTTCACCATACAGCGCTTTAGGGTAGCCTGCCCATGCAGAAGCTATAACAATAACTTTTACATCGTCATGCTCCATTATCCATGATAAAAATTTTGCTCTTACCTTGGCGCACTTTTCATTCCCGATCGGCCCTTCTTTCATAAGCCTGTTCACGTGTTTGTTGTCAATGAACGGAGCACAGCCTCTTAATACCGCTAGTGAAACTCCTACATCCTTGCCGGTTGAGTTGATTAGAGGCATAAAGTGTGCGGCATGGCTATCTCCCCAAAGCACTCCTCGCTCTTTGGCCGAGGACCAAGGAGCTCCAATAACACATTTCTCTTTGCTTGTTATATTCTCAGTGCCGGCATCTGAAGATGGGAAAGGGCATTTCCAGCCCCACATAATGCCTTTTCCAGAAACTGCCTTTGCTTGTTCGGGAATCCTGCTTGGGAATCCTTCATAAAAAAGGAAAGAATACGATGCGGCGCAAATGGCCGCGATGGAAAAGAAACTTACAGCTAAAGCCTTTGGTTTACTAATATTGGCGTACCTGATAGGGTTTTCTATAAGGCGGTATGTCGTGTATGAAATTGCTACAGAGACTGCAAAAAGTAGAAATGCTTCAGTAAGCGTAAGCGTATCAGCTCCGCTGTATGTCTTGTAGAAAACAATTATCGGCCAGTGCCATAAGTAAAGGGAGTATGATATTCTCCCAAAGAAAACGAATGGTTTGATTGATAGGGTTGAGGATGTTATGTTTTTTGTCATTCCCCCAATGATTAGAAGAGCTGCCCCTATGCATGGGTATAGAGCGTTGATGCCTGGAAATGAACTCTCCTTGCTGATTAATGCGAAGCCTAGGCTAATGAATGCTAACCCGATTACGCTAATTACTGAAGCGCTCAGTCGGCTGATTCTAATTTCATAATTAATGATTATCACGGCAGCTATTGCGCCGCATAGCAGTTCCCAAGCCCTGTTGTGTAGCAAGTAAAATGCAGCTTTCGGATCAATTTGTAGGTAGATCTGTGCGGATATAAATGACGCTACCGCTAGCGATGACATGAAAGCAATTCTTGAGATTCTGCCTTTTAGCAGAAAAATGCAAAGCATCATCAGTAGGGGCCAGAAAATATAGAACTGCTCCTCAACTGCAAGTGACCATGTGTGCAGGAGTGGTAGCGCTTCAGATGGGCCGTCGAAATACCCAGTATTCATCCAGAAAAATATATTAGACGTGAAGATTCCGGCGTAGAATGCACTGTTTGCAAATGCTAAAAGCTCTCCTGGCATTAGGAAAGTATATGCGGCGATCATTGAGGATATAATTACAAGAAATAGATTTGGTAGAATGCGTTTTGCTCGTCTTTCATAAAATCTTGTTATAGAGAATCTTTCCTCTATAAGTTCTTTGTATATTATTCCGGTGATAAGAAATCCGGATATAACAAAGAAGACGTCTACCCCAGTAAAGCCCCCCGGTATTGCGTTCGGTAGTAAATGAAATATAACTACAGATAAGACTGCAATTGCCCTCAGCCCATCGATGTCTTGCCTGTAATCGGCTTTTAAAGTTGATTTTTTTTCTTGCGACACAGCCCGATCCTTCGTAAATAAAGCGCTAATAATACCACATGAGAATTGTTAAATCCATTTCCGGGCAGTGTCCAGGCTATAGGTCCCTACCAATGCGACCAGTACGCGCAGTATGAGTTATTTTACCTTTGGAAAACCCATGATTGAACGAATCTGCGCCTAGGCCATCGCCTCGGCGCTAAAACTGCTGCCCGCGAAAATGACCAGCCCAGAAGCCGAGGTGATGCTGCTCGCCATCGGCCTGCAAGAATCCCGACTGACCCATCGCCGCCAGATCGGCGGGCCGGCGCGCGGACTGCTCCAGTTCGAGCTGGGCGGAGGCGTGCGCGGCGTGCTGCGCCATCGCTCCAGTCGTGAGCATGCGCAAGCGGTTTGCCGTGCCCGCGACGTCATCGCGACCGAGAGCGCCGTCTATGCCGCGCTTGAGCATGACGACGTGCTGGCCATGGCCTTCGGTCGCCTGCTGCTATGGACTGATCCTAAAGCGCTGCCAGCGCTAGGTGACGAGCAGGCTGCTTGGGATCTGTACTTGCGGACGTGGCGCCCGGGCAAGCCTCACCGGCACACCTGGGACGCGCTGTATGCAAAGGCGCTGGAGGCTGTCGAATGATCGTCCTACTCAAGCAGTACAAGCTGACCGCCGCAGGAGTCGCTGTGCTTGCGCTGATGGCGCTTTCTGCTGCCGGCGCGTGGCAGTGGCAGGGGAACGCCTAAGGCAAGCGCCTTGCGGATCAGGCGAAGGCTCACGAGACATTCCTGCGCCAGGTTGCCGAGGCCAATGCCGCGGTGATCCTCAAGCAGCAGGCCGATCGCCTTGCGCTCGAGCAGCGCCTGGCCAAGGCCGACCAACAATCAACCGAGAAACTGAACCATGCACTCACCGAAAACGATCGCCTTGAGCGCCTGTATAGCTCTGCTGATGATGAGCGCCGCCGGCTGCGAATCGACGTCAAGATTGCCCGAGCCGACGCCATCGTGTCCGCCGCCCCCAGCGCCGGCAGCGTGGGCGATGCAGCCAGCGTCGAACTCAGTGCAGCAGCTGGATCAGCTGTTTGGGATATCCGCCGAGGAATGATCGATGACCAGGAGAAGCTGGCCTATCTGCAGGAGTGGGCGCGTGAAGTAACGAAGGGGAATTGAGATTGCCCGGACGGGCGAGGAGGGGCGGTAGTTCGTGCGCAAAACCTCCTATGGAGGCCGCATTCTACCGTTTGCAAAACCACAGAAAAGTTCTTATTTTGCCAGTTCGGATAGGTGCTGTTTTCTTTTTGAATCAATAGTTTAGCTGCGATATGCGGCTAACATGGGGTGCAAGGGGTCGAGTGTTCGAATCACTCCGTCCCGACCAATTTTCTTCTGATTATCTCCGTTTATTACGTCTTTCCCAAACACGTCCGCATCTTTTGCAGTTTTGTTTTTATTATTCCGGGCAATCCGCTTTCAGGTGCTGGCTTTTCGATGTCAGGCAGTTCATTTCTGAGGCCTGCCTTCTATAATGCGGATATGAAATATCCATCCTTTTATACGCTGATATGCTGCTGACTGAGCCGGTGCCGACCGGGAAGTCTTATCGCCGTGCGCTGTGGCCGCTGCTGATCGGCTGGATATTGTCTTTTTTTTCTCCGAGCTCGCTGACACAACTGGATATCCGCTTTGCCCAGCTGCAGCGTCTGGCAGGAGAGCGCTTTCCGGAAGCGTTGCCGCGCATCACCGGCTGGCAGCAGTTACTGAGCAGCAGCCGCGGCCTGTCTGAAGCTGAGCAGCTGAAGCGTGTGAATGCCTTTTTTCATCAGCAGATCCGTTACCGTACCGACGCGGCACTGTATGGTGAGGCTGATTACTGGGCCACGCCGCTGGAGACACTGGGCCATGGTCTGGGCGATTGCGAAGACTGGGCCATCGCCCAGTATGTGAGTTTGCGTCAGCTGGGCATCGCCGATGACAAGCTTCGCCTGATTTATGTCCGCGCCCGTATTGGCGGCCCATCCAGCAGCCTGTCAGAGGCGCATATGGTGCTGGGCTATTACGCCACGCCTGCGTCGCAGCCGCTGATTCTCGACAGTCTGGTCAGCAGCGTGCAGAAAGCCGCTGACCGTACGGATCTGACGCCGGTTTTCAGCTTTAACAGCGCGGGATTGTGGGCCGGGCAGGGGGTGCAGAAAGCCAATGCCAGCCCCACCGCACGCTTGTCGCGTTGGCGCAGCGTGCTGGACAGAATGCAGGCGGAAGGCGTGGTCTTCCGGTGAATCATGAACAGAAACAGCAGGGTAGCCTGATATGTCGTTAACCAAACAGCTGTGGCTCGCCATTGCGGTGCTTATTTCGCTGGCTTTTGCCAGTGGCTTTGTCATCAGCAGTTTTAATGCGCGTAATTATTACGCTGAGCAGTTGCGGGTCAAAAACATTGATAACGCAACGACGCTGGCGCTGACGCTGGGGCAGATGGAGAAAGATCCGGTCTCGGTTGAGCTGTTACTGGCCGCGCAGTTTGATTCTGGCCATTATCGCCGGATTCGTCTGGTCGGGGCGGACGATACTGAGCTGGTGCTGAAAGAAAACACCGATGTGGGGCAGGCTGTGCCGGGCTGGTTTGCGCAACTGATCGGTTTTGATATTCCGGCGGGGGTCGCGCAGGTGCAGGATGGCTGGAATCTGTACGGTACGCTGTATGTGGAAAGTCAGAGTGACTATGCACTGGCTGCGCTGTGGCGGGTGTCGATCCGGCTGCTGTTCTGGTTTGCGCTGATTGCTCTGGGCTGTGGTCTGGCCGGCAGCCTGTTCCTGCGCCGGATCAGTCGTCCGCTGGACCGGGTTGTAGAACAGGCCGAAGCCATCGGCGAGCGCCGTTTTATTACCAGCAGTGAGCCGGGCACGCTTGAGTTCCGGCGTCTGGTCCGGGCCATGAACCGTCTGGCTGACCGTGTCCGCGGCATGCTCGAAACCGAGGCCCGGCGGCTGGATGAAATCCGTCGTAAGACACAGCTGGATGAGGTCACCGGGGTGGCCAACCGCGGGCATTTCTTCAGCTTTCTCGACAGCCGCCTCACGCTGGCGGAGCAGACTTGTCAGGATGCGTTGCTGTTGCTGCGTGTGACCGATCTGGCTGGTCTTAACCGCGAGCTGGGCCGGGCCGGTGCCGATCAGTGGTTGCGCGAGGTGATTCAGGTGTGCCGGGAAGTACTGGATCAGCACCGCAACATGTTCTCCGAATATCAGCCGGGGCGTCTGAACGGTACCGATCTTGCCCTGCTCATTCAGGATGCCACGGCTCTGGAGGAGATCAGTGAAGCGCTGCTGGCCGGGCTGCAGCGCCGGTGCAGCCTGCCGGGAGATGAGCTGCCGCTGAATCTGGTCGGCCGTTACTATCATAATGGTGAGTCACGGTCGGCTTTACTGGCGGGACTCGATCAGATGATGGCGGATCTGGAACAGTTTCCGGGGCGCCGTCTGCATCTGGCCGGCGATCAGCCGTCTGAGCTGCTGTTTAATACGGCAGCGGAGTGGCAGCAGGCCTTACAGGAAGCACTGGCTGAGCACCGGGTAATGATCCATTGCTATCCGGTGCTGGCTATGAACGGCACGGTGCTGCAGCAGGAGGCTATGCTGCGGCTGGAACTGAAAGGTCAGGCGTATCCTGCGGGAGCGGTGATTGGCTGGGCCAGGCGTCTGGGGATGCTGCCAGAGCTGGATGTGCAGGTAACGCGGCTGGCGTTGCAGGCTGCGGCCCAGCAGCGTGGTACGGTGGCGGTGAACCTGTCGGCGGCGGCCTTGCTGACGGCCAGCAGTTATCTGCAACTGGTGAATCTGTTACAGGAAGCGGGTCCTGCCCGTTGTGCCGGTCTGGCGTTTGAGCTGGATGAGAGTGTGGCAGTGCGTGAGCCGGTGGCTGTGGCCAACTTTGTGGCGGTGGTGAAACGCTGCGGTGCTGCAGTGGGGCTGCAGGCGGCGGGTAGTCATCTGGGGGATATTGCCGATCTGGAGCGGCTGGGTCTCGATTATCTTAAAATCGAAGCTGCGCTGGTGCAGTCCAGTGCCCAGCCCGCGGCACAGGCTTTGCTGCGTGGCGTCTGCAAGCTGGGGCACTCGCTCGGGTGTGTGCTGATTGCAGAGGGTGTGCAGGCGGATATGAATGCCGCACAGCTGCGTGAGATTGGCTTTGATGCCCTGACCGGGCCGGGTGCTGCGCAGGCCTTACAGGCGGGAGAATCAGGGGAGGATTAAATCCTCTCCGCCTTCATCCAGCAGGTTCAGGTTGCGCGCATCCTGACGGATTTTCTTCCGGGCCAGCAGTTTATGCTGAGCCGCTTCCGGCAGTTCGGTGAACTGAATCACCCCTTTCAGCGTCAGCAGATCGATCACGTCTTCCAGAACCCGGGCCAGATCGGTGTCACTTTCCTGCAGCATTTTCCGTGCAGCGGCCGGAGCCGTGCTGAGTTCGCTGGCAAACTCGGCGAGTTCTTCACTGTGATCCTGCAGGCTTTCTTCAAAACCGTCACCGCGGATGCGGCTGACGGCGATGATATGGCCATCGGCATTGCGTTTTATGAACATGCTGGCGGTGCCTCCTTGTTTGGACGTCGGCTCAGCAGCAACAGCTGCATCCGGTCACGAATCCCCAGTTTACTGAAGACCGAGGTTAAATGCAGTTTGACGGTTCGTTCGCTGATGTCCAGTTCGCGGGCCACCGCCTTGTTGCTGAGACCGCGGCTGACGGCCTGCGCTACGGCCTGCTCACGTGCGGTCAGGGTGCGGAAAGGATCTTCTTCTGCCTCGCGGGAGGGCAGCACCTGAGCCACAAACTGCACCAGATTATCCAGCATCGCCGGTGGCAGCCATAGCGCGCCCTGACGAATGGTGGCGGCGGCGGTCTGCAGGGTCTCGGCATCGATCAGCAAGGACAGGTAACCACGGGCGCCTGCCTGCAGGGCCTGCTGCAGTTCCTGCAAAGAGCCGGTCCGGCTCAGCACCAGAACGGCGCTGCCCTGATGGCTGCAGGTCTGGATGTGTTCCAGCCAGCCGCGGCAGCCTGCTACCACGACCAGCAGAGCAGGAGGGGCAGACACGGTCTGTTCCGGTGACAGCATCCGTGCGTCAGGCCAGGCATCTGCCCAGGTGCTGGCCCGCATGTCTTCAGGGGCAATAATAACCACTGCGGGTTTCATAATATTAACGTTCACTCAAGGCTGTGGCGCTGGCGCGCAACAGGGGTTTCAACAGGTACGCCAGCACGGTGCGCTTGCCGGTGATGATATCCACCTGGGCGGTCATGCCCGGGATAATCAGCAGGTCCTGAACCAGCGTGCTTTGCTCTGTGGTCAGGCGTACCAGATAGTAAGTGTTGTCTTTTTCATCGGTGATGGTGTCAGCGCTGATGTGCGTGACGCTGGCGATGATGCCGCCATACACTGAGAAATCGTAAGCAGAAAAACGGATCGTGGCTTTCTGGCCGGTTTTGATAAAGGCGATGTCTTTGGGATGGATGCGTGCTTCCACGACCAGTTTGTCGTCCAGCGGCACAATGTCGATCACTTCACGGCCGGGGGTGAGTACACCACCGACGGTATTCACGTACAGGCGCTGTACCGTACCGTGTACCGGTGAACGGATGTCAGCCTGAGCCACTTTGTCGGCCAGGCCTTGTTCTGCATTGCTCAGTGCAGACAGCTTGCCGGTGGATTCTGCCAGCTGATTCTGCCAGCGGTTGATCATCGACAGACGGACTTCCTGTTGTTTGTTACGCGCTTCGGCAATCGCCGATTCGCTGCGTGCCCGGGTCGCCTGAGCCCGGTTCAGTTCGCCACGGATGCGGACGATGTCACGCTCCAGCCGCAGGATGTCGATGTCTGACACCGCGCCACTTTCCAGTAATGGCCGGGTGACATCCAGCTCACGCTGGGTCAGGGTCAGGGTGCTCTGGTGCTGTTCGACGGCGGCGTTGGCTTCGTTGTATTCCTGTTGCCGTTGCTGCACCTGATTGGCGTAGGCTTTCTGTTGTTCCTGCAATTCGGCCAGACTGGACTGGTACAGACGCTGCTCGGTCTGCAGCAATTCCGGGAAGGCCTGCAGCGCCTCAGGGAACTGCAGGGGTTTACCACTGACCAGCGCTTCCAGCCGCGCAACTTCAGCGGTCAGGGTGGTGAACTGCGCCCGGCTTTCGGCAAAACTGGCCACAAAACGGGTCGGATCGACACGGACCAGAACATCGCCGGCGTTGACGATCTGTCCTTCCCGCACCAGGATCTCATTCACCAGACCGCCATCCAGCGACTGCAGGGTCTGCAGTTTTTGTGACGGAATCACTTTGCCATCGCCGCGGGCAATTTCATCCAGCGGGGCCAGCGCCGCCCACAGCAGCAGGAGCGCAAAGCTGATCACGATGGCGTACAGCAGGCGCTGGGCGCGTAACGGACGCTGGTCGATACGGGCCCACTCGGCTTCTGTTACCCAGTCATCACTCTGGCGTTCGTTAAACCAGAAGCGGAAAAAGCGGTTCAGCCAGCCTTGCTGTGTGGTGGCAAACTGCTCCAGTTTCTGCAGCGCGCGGTACGATTTCGGTGCTTGTGGCGGTAACGGCTCGTGCATCAGGACGCCCCCGCAATACGGCCCTGGCGCAGGGCTTCCATAACCGTGTCTTTCGGACCATCGGCCACAATCTTGCCCTGATCAATCACAATCAGGCGCTGTGCGAGGCTCAGCAGTGAGCTGCGGTGCGTGATCAGCAGCAGGGTTTTTCCGGCGGATTTTTCGGCCAGAATTTTTTTAATCTGCTCTTCGCTGGCGTGGTCGAGAGAGGCGGTCGGTTCATCCAGAATCAGCATCGGTGGATCGTTGATCAGGGCCCGGGCGATGCCGACCGCCTGCCGTTGTCCGCCCGACAGCTGCAGACCACGCTCGCCTACCGGCAGAGCCAGTCCCTGCGGATGCTGGTGGATCATCGGCAGCAGGCCTGCCAGAGTGGCGGCATTGAGAATGTCGGCATCGGAATGGCCGCTGTGGTCGGCGGCGATGTTCTGCTTCAGACTGCCCATCAGTAACGAGACTTCCTGGGGCACATAACCTATGTTGCGGCGCAGCTGCGATGGATCCAGCTGACGCAGATCCACACCATCAACCAGAATGCTGCCCTCGGTCGGCTGATAAAGCCCCATCAGCAGTTTTTCCAGAGTGCTTTTGCCCGAGCCGTTTTTGCCCAGAATGGCTACATGCTCACCGGCCCGGATTTTCAGGCTGACCTGATTAAGGGCCAGCTGCTCGCTGCCGGGATAGGCAAAACTGACGCGGTTGAATTCAATGTCACCACGCAGCACCGGACGGTCGACGCGGCGCGCCGCCGCGCTGTGTTCGGTGGGCAGGGCCATCAGGTTGTCGAGTGCTTCCATGGCGGTGCTGGCCTGATGAAACTGGGCCAGCAGTGCGGCAGCCTGACTGACCGGAATCAGAGCCCGGGAAGACAGCATATAGGAGGCAATCAGGCCGCCCTGTGACAGATCACCGGTGCTGATCAGATACACACCGATGATGATGATGCTGACGCCGGACAGTTGCTGAATCCAGGCCGCACCCTGAGACACCGAGGTCGATAACAAGCGCATACGCGCCGCATTCTGGCTCAGCACAAGGGTGAGGTTTTCCCAGCGTGTCTGCAGTCCGCCCTGCAGATTGAAGCTTTTCACGGTTTCAGGGTTGCCGATGCCTTCCAGCAACAGAGCATTACGTTCTGCTCCGGATTCCATGCTCTGGCGGGCCAGATTGCGCATGTTGTTCTGTGAAATCAGGGAGTACAGCAAAATCAGTGCGCTGCCGACCAGAATCGGAATCACCAGCGGCCAGCTGATCATCATGACGATGACGATGAATAAAAACAGGAAGGGCAGATCCGCCAGCGCGGTCAGGGTCAGCGAGCTGACAAAGCTGCGTACCGATTCAAAGGACTGCACGTTGGCGGCCAGTGCGCCGCTGCTGCCCGGGCGATGCTGTAATTGCAGCGACAGTACATGGTCGAGCAGCCGGGATGACAGGCGGATATCGGTGCGGCTGGCCGCCAGATCAACGAACCAGCTGCGCAGTAATTTCAGGGTCAGATCGGCACTCAGCAGGATGACCATGCCAATGGTGAGCATCCACAGGGTCGAGAAGGCACTGTTGGGAACGACCCGGTCATACACGTTCATCACAAACATCGGCGTGGCAATGGCCATCAGGTTGATGACAACGGCGGCCAGAATGATGTCGCGGTACAGGGCACGGTTCTGTCGGATAACGGCCCAGAACCAGTGGCCATCGCGGCGGGTACCGAAGGGGTTATCCGGTTGTGTGGTCTGAGTGTGTTCCGGTCGGGCATAGAGGGCATAACCGGAATACTGCTGCTGCAATTCTGTCAGAGGCAGGCGGATTTCGGCGTC
This sequence comes from Pseudomonadota bacterium, assembly GCA_023399105.1. Taxonomy (GTDB): domain Bacteria; phylum Pseudomonadota; class Gammaproteobacteria; order Pseudomonadales; family Oceanobacteraceae; genus Venatoribacter. The sequence goes on from JAEWQT010000107.1 coordinate 10,840, forward strand.
CGGCAGGTCGGCGTAGAGCAGCACCGCATCGTTTTCCTCGATGCGGCTGATGACGCAGGCACGGTCGCCCTGCAGCAACAGGATCGCGGGGAACAACGCGCGGTTCAGGGCTTCAACCGGCTTGCGCACCAGGCTGCTGCTGAACTGTGCCCGTCGTGCCGCCCGCTCAAAAACCGCCGGCGTGAGCCGCCCCTGCGCTAATGGCAGGCCGCTGATCAGTGCGTCCGGGTGCACATCACGACGGTGATGGCGGCACAGGATCAGCAGTGACTGCAGTAATGAATCTTCCGCTGCACGCTGGCAGTGTTCATTCACAGTGCGACTCCGTGATGGATGAACCGGTTACTTCTGGCGCTTCACCACGGAAACAGCGGTGGCTGTTACCCGGGCTTCGATGCGCCGGTTAATGCGGTCTGCTTCCGGGGTTCTCTCTTTACGCAGCAGCTGCGACGTACCATAACCTTTAGCAGTAACGCGTTCTGATTTTATGCCATAGTTACTGATCAGAATACTGGCAACGGCCTCGGCCCTGACCTGAGACAAGCGCAGGTTGAACTTCTCACTGCCCCCCTGTGATGAATGCCCGCGGATTTCCACCGAGGTTTTGGGGTAGCGGCGCAGAAATTTGGCCAGCTCTTCAATTTCCGGGTAGTACAAACGGTTCACGACGGCAGAGGCCTTGTCGAACTGAATGTTCAGATTTTTCGACACTTCTTTTTCAGTAAAAACTGAACAGCCATGCGCATCGGCTTTATCTGTCAGCGGAGTCTCCGGGCACTGGTCGTAAACATCCGGCGTGCCATCCATGTCGGTATCCTGCAGGCCCGGCTGGGATGAATTGATGTCCAGCGCCGGACAGGCACTGGCTTCATCCACCACAATCTGCTCGGCGCCCAGTTCTGACAACGCTGGCAGTCCGGTACGGAACAGATTCAGCGCTTCAATCAGGCGCCCCATAGAGGCCAGTGTTCTGGCATTGGCCACATTCAGGTCGTAGCGTGCATTCACCCAGGCCCGGCTGGCCTGAAAGAACTCATTTTCGGTATCCAGTACGTCCAGTAATGACCGCTGGCCGATATCAAATTGCTGTTTATACGCCGTGGAAACGCGGTCTGAGGCCAGACGGTGCTGGTTCAGAATGGGTAACTGTTCGGCGACTTTGCGGGTGTCATTAAAAGCGACCTGCACAGACTGGCGGATATTGATACAGGCCTGATCGCGCTGATCCTTCGCGACATTGACTTCCTGCAGCGCGCGCCGGATCGAGGCGCGGTCGCGGCCGCCGTTGTACAGGTTGAAGCGCAGTTCGAGACCGATGCTGGCTTCCGACTGGCCGTCGTCATAGCCCAGACTGTCGTAGGTCTGGGTGCCGTAACGGGCTTTCAGATCGACCTGCGGATAATAACCGGACTTCTCTGAGCGCGCGGCGTGCTCGCTCGCCAGAATGTTGCGTAAGGCAGCGTGATATACCGGGCTGCTCTGGTAAGCCTGCAGCAGCGTCGTGCGGACATCCTCTGGCAACGGTGACTCGGCAAACTCAAACGGATCCAGTGCTGCTGGTGGCAGCGAGCCAACCACGCGCAGATAGCGGGCACTGATATCGTGCAGGTTGGACATTTCGGTAATCAGGTTGGCCTGAGCCAATGCCAGACGGCCGTTAATCTGCTCCAGATCGGCAGAACGTGCCACACCGGCTTTGGCGCTCTTTTCCACCTGTTTGAAGACGGTGTGGTGCTTGCTCAGATTCGTGCGTGCCAGCTCAACCAGCTCGCGCTGACGCAGCACGTCCTGATAGGCCGAAAATGCATTAAAAGCAGCCTGTTCAGAGGCATCCAGCAGGTTGAAGTAACTGACCAGTTGCAGATTATCAAAACGACCGGTTTCTGAACGGGTCAGAAAACCATCAAACAGCATCTGCCGCAATGTGAGATCGGCATAACCACCATCGTACTCACGTTTCGGGCCGTAATCCTGACGCTGATAGTCGTATCCGGCGGTCAGATCGACACGGGGGCGGTAACCGGATGTGGCAGCCTGCGACTGAAAGCCAGCGGCCAGAAAACTGTGCCATTTTTCCTGCACTTCCGGATGGTGGTCAATTGCCTGCCGGATCGCCTGTTTAAGGGTCGATTCCGGTTCGGTAACCATTGTTTCGGCGAGCATGTCAGCGTCATTCAGCGCAGATTCAGCAGAGGGTTCCTCTGTCACTGGCGCGGAGGCTGCTGCTGGCGTTTGCAGGTCTGCGGCTGTTGCGCGGGCTTCCTGCCTGGCTTCAACCGTAGTGTTAGTCGGTGCGATCGTCAGGGCACCAGGATCATCGGCGCTGACCGTGGCGGTCGTGGCGCAGAGAAAAAACGTCGTCAGTCCGAGATTCCGAAAAAAAACGTAGTCCGTCACAGAGATACTCCATCCAGCCTTAAGATAATTGCGCGCACGATAAGGAAAGCGCACTGAAACGTTAAGAAAATTTATGTATCGAACTGTAACATGATGCGCCAAAAAACGACAGTTTGCCGAATTTGGCATGGCGCATTTTGTCTTCATTGGACGGCTTGGACAAAACCTGCCCATTGGTACAGTGTTGGCGTAGTGGTGCATCTGATATTTTCATCAGCCAACTGGAAAAACCGCTTGAGCGGTCGATGGAGAGATTATGTTTGTTGTTGCAGTGGTTAAGCAGGTAGCGGGTCAGGTTTGGGCAAAATCAGCCGATGGTCAGCAACGTCTGTTGGCTGAAGGTGACAAGCTGTACTCTGGTGAAACCATTATCACCAGTGCAACGGGCAACATTGAACTGATCTACAACGATAACCGTCTGCAGATTCCGGCCAGCGAATCGGTAACGCTCAGTGAAACCATCGGCAGCCCGGTTGCCGTGGACAGTACCCTGACCGACACCACAGTGACCGATC
>JAEWQT010000197.1 GCA_023399105.1 Pseudomonadota bacterium
GGTAATCGGCACTGCCCTGTAATGACTGGGCCTGCATGGCGGTGCGGTCACCTAATGCACTGCCAATCAGTTGCGCCCCAGAGGCCAGTACATCCACCACCTCTGCGCTGTTATTCACCTGATAGGCTCGCAGTTCTTTAACAAACTTTTCCAGAGGTGAGGCGACTTCCGCAATGGCGCCGATACCGGCCATGTGCGCGCTGCCTTTCAGCGTATGCAGAGCGCGCTGCAGATTATCGCTGAGCGAATTCAGGTAATCCTCTTCGCGGGAAGCCTGTACAAACTCATCCAGTGTTTGCAGGTGTGAACGGGCTTCGCCTTCAAAGATGTCCAGCAGGCTGTCGTCATCGTCAGCGTCTTCAGCAGCTTCTGATGTTGCAGATTCTGCAGCGGCAGCACCGGTGATATCACTTAACGGCCCGACCGTTTCACCGGCTGCCAGGGCAAAGGCGTAATCCATCAGCGGCTGGGTATCCACCCCGGCTGCACGCTGATTGCGGAAATCGTCAATCAGCCCCGGTAGCAGGGTAATAACGTGATCGACCAGGCCGATCAGTTCCGGGGTAATAACGATGGTATTGTCGAGCACCCGGTTGAACATGTTTTCAATTGACCAGGCCAGCTCACCAATGGTCATGGCTTTCACCATACGACCACTGCCCTTAAGGGTGTGGAACGCACGGCGCACGGTGGTCATGGCTTCTTTATCATCCTGGTCGGCTTTAAATTGCGGCCAGAATTCGTTCAGGGTATCGGTAACCTCACCGGCTTCTTCGAGGAAGATTTCGATGATTTCATCGTCGATCAGGTCGTCGTCATCGTCAGCGGCTGAAGTTGTTACCACTGCCGCATTGGCGGCGGTGGTGATGGCAACCGGTTCGGTCTCGTCAACGTAAACCAGCGCGTCATCGGCTTCCGGCACCGGTTCTGTAACCGGCTGCGGATCAGTGAGCAGTACTTCTTCTTCATCCAGGCCGGCTTCGGCAACAAACTCACCGATTAAGGGCAAGCCCAGGTGTTCGTCGCCGTCCAGGCTGATCTCATCGGCGGCAACCTCTACCGCAGACGCGTCGTCTGCAGTCTCGACCGCTGCCGGCAAGGGTTCGTTCAGCGGCAGGTTTTGCAACGCCCGCTCAGAACGCTGTAATAAATCATCGCCGGCACTGCGTGGATTTTCGCTGTAGCGCTCAAGGAAGTATTCAACCCCGCTGAGGGCATCGGCGAAGGTATCCAGTACCGACCACTGTGGCTTAACCCCGGCGTCGATCAGTTGCTGCTGCACAAAGGCCGCGGCATGGCGCAACACGGCGGCCACCCGTGGCAGCGGAATCATGTTCAGAGAACCTTCGATGCTGTGCAGCTGTGCGGGAACATCCTGCAGCTCGGCAATGGCCCACTGATTGGCGATGTACGCCACGACGGAATCTTTAACCTGTTCCAGCACGTTGCGCGCTTCACGCAACACGGCTTTCTGGGCATCGGACAACGCACTCTGGCCCACTTTCAGGGTCAGATCGCCTTCGCGCTGCATGCCACTGAGGGTGGCTTCGATGTACAGCAGGGCACCGGCGATATCCAGCAGCGCTTCGTCAGTCGCCTGATCGTTGGCCAGCATCTGCTCGACCGCACTCTGTTGTTCCTGCATCACTTTACGCGGCATGCCCAGACCGAGCATGCCCATGGTGTCGCCGATTTGCTTCATGCTGCCGGTCAGATCCCGCAGCGCATCAATGCGGTTATCGTCGCTGCGCACCAGCAGGTCGAAACGGTCTTTCAGCGCGGCGATTTCTTCCACCAGCGCGCCCAGCACATTGCCAACGGTGGCCCGGTCAGGCCCGGCCAACGCATGGCGTTCCTGTTCAATTTCTTCTTCGGTCGGTAACGCCTGGCGCAGACCAAACTGCTCCTGTACCTGACGGATGGCTTCGCCCTGCACGTCGGTACGGGCCACATAAAACAGCAGGTTTTTCAGCAGCTCGGCCGGAGCCGGCTGATTGATGGCCGCCACACCGTCTTCAATGGTGGCTTTCAGCAGGTGGTCCAGCTGCCGCAATAATTGCTTGGCGCTGGAGGGCAGGTGCTGTTGTTTTTGCAGCCATTCGCTGAACGCCAGCGCCGGCAGCCAGACAATCCCCTGCGGCGTATGGCCAAGGGTTTTGTGCAAGCGGGCAAAGGCTTTATTCAGATACTGCTTGGCCACGTCCGGTTGCTTGCCCTGCAACAGTTGCAGGGTGGCGGTTTGCAGCATTTGCCGCACTTTGCGCGCCCACTGAGCAAAATCGGCCGAGCCAACTGCCTGCACCTGCTGCGGGCTGAGCGGAGCGTTATGGCGGATGGTTGGGGCAAATAACGACGTTTCCGACAAAAACGCTTCGCCACGGGCGGAGCGCAGCTCATTCAGAATGGGCAGTAACACCACCGGCAAATCACGCCGGCCGACTTTGACGTGTTCCAGATAATGCGGCAGCTGAATAATGGCCTGCATGAGGATCTCCAGACCCTCACGCTCATTCTTCAGTGCAGCGGATGACAGGGCAGAGGCAACGGCTTCCATTTCTTCGGCCAACAAAGCCGCACCATAGAATTCGACCATCTGCAGCGTACCGTGAATCTGGTGCAGGTAGCTCAGGCAAAACTTCAGCCGGCTTTTATCCTGGGGATTCTCCACATAGGCTTCCAGCGCTTGCTGTGCCTGTTGCAGGGTTTCTTCGATTTCCCCTTTTACCCACTCCAGAGCGATGTAATCCTGGCTCATCGCCTTGCGCTCTCCCCTTCAGAATTCGTTTTTTTCCGCACAAATGCGGATACCCGGCTGCTGTGAATCTGCTCCAGCAGCGGATGCTGGTAATCCACCATCTCGCCCAGACCAATCACCAGAATGCCACCCGGTGCCAGGCGTTCGGCCAGCACGTTCAGGATTTCCCGGCGTCGCCAGCGGCGAAAATAAATCAGGACGTTCTGGCAATAGATAACATGCTGCGACTGCAGCGGACAGGCAGCCAGATTAAGGATATTGACCTGACTGAAACAGCTGCGCTGGCGCAACTCATCAGTGATCTGCAGCGGCTCACCGGCCTGCTGCGGTTTAAAGCCAATGGCCGCATAAGCCTGCGGCACCCATTGCAACGCCCGGGGCAGATAACGCCCGGCCCGTGCCTTACGCAATACAATGGTGGAAATATCGGTACCGGTAACGGCATAACGCTTATCGGCCGGGGTTAAGAACCGCTCACCCACCATGGCCAGACTGTAGGCTTCCTCACCAGACGAACAGCCCACGCTCCAGAATTCCAGCGTTTCGTCGGCCTTCAGCTCGGTGGCTTTTTGCTGCACATATTGTTCAATAAAGGCAAAGGCATCCGGATCACGGAAAAAACGGGTTTCCTGTACCGTCAGGCGATCAACCAGAGTGCTCCATTCAATAGCACCGGCAGCTCCGGCCGTAATGCGCTCGTAGTATTGTTCATAACTGTCGCAGCCCACTTCGCGCATCCGCAAGCCCAGGCTGGTTTGCAGAAACGAACGGCGCTGGGAAGCCAGACACATACCCGTACGTTCTTCCAGCAGGCTCTGCCAGCGTAAGAACTGAGTATCGTCCAACTCCGGCACAGCGCTCATGACAGCCCGTAACGGTTGGTTCATAAGTGGTTACCCGGTCAGCCGCTGTGCTTAAAGCACCTGCCGCTGGTCGCCCAGTCCGGATTCCGGCAGCTTAAAGCCGGCTACCGATTCACGCAGCTGGTTGGCCATTTCGGCCAGATTACCAATCGACTTCGCGGTCGCGGTGGTACCGGCCGAAGTCTGCGAGGTAATTTCCTGAATAACGTTCATCGTGTTGGAGATGTGGCCCGCAGACGATGCCTGCTGACGCGCGGCGTTGGAAATGTTCTGAATCAACTCCGCCAGGTTTTTCGATACGTTTTCAATTTCTTCCAGAGCCACACCGGCGTCCTGCGCCAGACGGGCACCGCGCACCACCTCGGAGGTGGTGGCTTCCATCGAGATTACCGCCTCGTTGGTATCGTTCTGAATCGTTTTAACCAGTGCCTCAATCTGCTTGGTCGCAGCGGCTGAACGTTCTGCCAGACGCTGAACCTCGTCCGCTACCACCGCGAAGCCCCGGCCAGCGTCACCGGCCATGGACGCCTGAATGGCGGCGTTCAGGGACAGAATGTTGGTCTGGTCAGCAATGTCGGTAATCAGGGAGATGATGTCACCAATCTCCTGCGAGGATTCACCCAGACGTTTAATCCGCTTGGAGGTTTCCTGAATCTGTTCACGGATGTTATCCATGCCGTTAATGGTCGCCTGTACCACTTCCGCGCCTTTGTTGGCGATCGCTACCGACCGCTCCGCTACCGCTGAGGATTCCGAGGCGTTCGCGGATACCTGGTCAATGGACACCGCCATTTCGTTGATCGCCGCAGAAGCGCCGGCAATTTCCTGCGCCTGGTGCTCAGACGCTTCGGCCAGATGCATCGCCGTGGCCTGGGTTTCCTGGGCCGCCGAGGATACCTGTACCGCCGTATCGTTAATGGCAGATACCAGCGCGCGCATCTGGTCGATGGCGTAGTTGATAGAGTCGGCGATGGCGCCGGTAAAGTCTTCGGTTACCGTGGCCGAGGCGGTCAAGTCACCGTCTGCAAGGTCAGCAATTTCGTCCAGCAGACGCAGAATCGCCATCTGGTTCTGCTCGTTCTTACTGGCGGTCTGATCCAGGTCGCGACGGGTTTCGCGGTATGACAGCACACCGAAGGCCACCATCATCACAATCGCCAGCAGGGCAGCGATGTAGCCCACCGCCTGCAGTACGTTACGCTGAGTCGCACCGGCCTGAATGTCGCCGGTCAGAATGGAAGTTTGTTCCAGCAGAGCGCGGGAATCCACGAAGATGGCGTCGGATGCTTCCCGCACCTGGAACAGTTCCGGCGAGGTTTCCAGAATTTCATCCACCGAGCCGGATACGAATTCGAACAGCTCGGCGACTTCCGCCAGCGCAAACACCGCGTCTTCGTTGGTGACCTGAGAAATATCCATAGCCACGTTACCCTGAATCATACCGTTCAGCACGCGACCGAACAGGGCGGCGTCACGACTGAAAGCATCAGCGGCCATCACCGCGTCGTCACTACCGGCCAGAACCTTGTCAACAGAACGTAAAATACGTTCTGCCAGCCAGGACTGTTCTTCTGCCCATGACACCTGTCTGGGAGTGGAACCGCTATCAATCAGAATTTCTACGATCTCATTGTATTCAACCTGCAGCTGCGGAATGGTTTCTGCCAGCGTCGCGGCCACTTCGTGCAGCGACAGAATAACGTCCTGAGTGCGGATAATCTGGTCAGCGTTGCCTTTTACTTTATCCCACAGAGCTTGCACGTTAGGCATGGCGTCCAGGTCGGCGGCCGACAAGCCAGTCTGCGGATTCCCCTTAGAGATGTAACCCCAGCGCTGTTCAAAGTTGTCACGGGCAGCCCGCAGTTCGGCGAATGCCGCGCGCTTACCGCCGGCCGCTTCTACCGCGTTCTTCGCCAGTTCCTGCGACAGTACGCGCAATTCACCAGCGTGTTCAAGGTACTGATCGTCACGGTTTGCCAGGGCGTTCACATACACCGTAATACCGATGAACACCGCCAGAAACACAAACAGCAGTCCGGCCAGAATACCGTTGAGGCGATTCCGGAAGACTGCTGAAAAGACGCTTCCTGTATTTCTGCTCATGCCAATTTCTCCACACTCACTGCATGCAATTTATAGTTATCAGCTGCCCGTCGGCAGATTCCGTTGCGACTGCTTATACAGCAATCTGCAGAAATTCCGGTGCCTGAATCAGCTCGCGCAACTGAAACACCGGCCATTCTTTTCCATCACGGTCGAATCCGTAGGGGGCAAATTTTTCCAGCGCCGGATCAATGCTGTTGATGTCACGGCGGGTATCCACCGCAAACTGCTGCATCCCCAGTACCGCATCCACCAACAAACCGGTCAGATGATCACCCTGCTCGATCACCAGCACCCGCCGGCTGCGCCAGCTGGCGCGGGAGGGCAACCCCAGCAAACCGGCCAGATCCATCACCGGCACCAGCCGGCCACGGACGTTGGCGACCCCCAGTACCCAGCTGCGAACGCCAGGCACTTTGGTTAAACGCGGAGGTTGCAGAATTTCGGCGACATCATTCATATTGGCCGCAAAGACCTGCCCCGCCAGCATGAAACCCACCCCACGCCAGTAAGTAACAGCCTCTACCTGTTGAGGCAGGGCCGAAGCATTACGGCGACTACGGTCGGCAATATTCAGCAGCAGAGCAAAGGGATGCATATCAGCCCGCCATAACCGAGGCGATTTCTGACAGCAGAGTGGCTTCCGGTACCGGTTTTACCAGATACCCTACCGCGCCCTGACGCTTACCCCAAACGCGATCCGTTTCCTGATCTTTGGTGGTCACAATGATCACCGGAATGTGTTTGGTTTCCGGATCTTTGGTCAGCTGACGGGTGGCTTGAAAGCCATTCAGCCCTGGCATCACGATGTCCATCAGAATGACATCCGGTTTTTCCTGGCGCGCCAGCGCCACACCATCGGCACCGTTCTCGGCGGCTAACACCTGATGACCATTTTTTTCCAGCATGGTACGGAATGCTTCGGTTTCTGTCGGGGAATCATCTACTACCAAAATGCGGGCCATGCCACTCTACCTCTTTAAAAACTCAAGTCTGTGCTGATTGGGTCAGGATTTTACATACTGACGGATGGATCCCAGCAGCTCTTCCTTGCTGAAGGGCTTGGTCAGATACTGATCTGACCCGACGATGCGTCCCTTAGCTTTATCGAACAGGCCATCCTTACTGGACAGCATAATGACGGGCGTCGACTTGAACTTGGAGTTGTTTTTAATCAATGCGCAGGTCTGATATCCGTCCAGACGGGGCATCATAATATCGACAAAGATAATGTCCGGGTGAGTATCAGCGATCTTGGCCAATGCGTCGAAACCATCGGTGGCAGTGATAACGTCACAACCGACTTTTTTAAGCAGTGTCTCGGCAGTGCGACGAATGGTTTTACTGTCGTCGATGACCATGACTTTGACGTTCTGAAAGTTATCTTCCATAGGGTGGCCTAACCATCCGTTTCTTTTAATAGTGAAAGCACCACACATTCCCTTAACAGAGGAGGTGCCTGTGCGTGCGTTTGTATCACACATCATGCAACAAAGGCTAGGCTGCTGCCATGATGCACCGCACACAATTCCTATGCGTCCATAAAACAATGACTGAGGTACACTGCGCAACCAACACAACGCACATCTTCAAAACGGAGTCGCTATGACCATTAAAGTCGGTGTGGTGATGGACCCTATCGCCACCATTCACTTCAAGAAAGACACCTCACTGGCTCTGCTGCATGCTGCGCAGGAACGTGGCTGCGAACTCTGGTACATGGAGCAGGGGGATCTGTCGATTCAGAATGGCCGCGCCATGGGCCGCATGGCACCGCTTACCGTGGCCATGAATCCCGACCACTGGTTTGATCTGGGTGCTTACCAGGAGCTGCCACTGAGCAACCTGAACATTATCCTGATGCGCAAAGACCCACCGTTCGACAGCGAGTTTATTTACAGCACCTATATATTGGAGCGCGCCGAGCAGGAAGGTGTACTGGTCGCCAACAAGCCTCAGAGCCTGCGTGACTGCAACGAGAAGATATTCGCCACCGCCTTCCCGGAGCTGATGACACCCACCATCGTCACCCGCCGCGCCGATCTGCTGAAAGCCTTCCATAAAGAGCACGGCGATGTCATTTTCAAACCCCTGGACGGCATGGGCGGCTCGTCGATCTTCCGTCTGAAGCAGGATGACCCGAACGTCAGCGTGATCATCGAAACCCTCACCAACCACGGCCAGCAGCAGATCATGGCGCAGCGCTTTATCCCCGACATCGTGAAGGGGGACAAACGCATTCTGATGATTGACGGCGAACCCGTGCCCTACTGCCTGGCGCGCATTCCCGCCAGCGGTGAAACCCGTGGCAACCTGGCCGCCGGAGGCAGCGGCGTAACCCAGCCACTCAGTGACGAAAACCGCGCCATCGCTGAAAAAATCGGCCCGATTCTGAAAGAAAAAGGGCTGTACTTTGTTGGCCTGGACGTCATCGGCAACAACCTCACCGAAATCAACGTCACCAGCCCCACCTGCGTGCGCGAGATCAGCCGCGATTCCGGCATTGATGTGGCCGGGCAGCTGATTGAGTGTTTGTTGGGGAAGCTTTGACCATTGATCGTTAAGGGTTGAGCGTTCAGGGTTCAGCGTGCACGGCGATAATGACCGGAGCACGCCCAACCCTGAACGCCGAACGCCCAACCTGCTGTATGGACAAATCCCCCCTGAAAGCGCAGACTTGCTGCGCTTTTTTAACTGCTAAACAGGTACTTTTCGCCGTATGACTGCCACGGTTGTTACCAGCTCTGATCGCCTGTCGTTTGCGCTGTTTGTGGCGGTGTTGCTGCATGCTCTGGTGGTGTTTGGCGTGACCTTTCAGGCCAGTGACCGTGACATCCTGTCGAAAACCCTGGAAGTGACTTTGGCCACTTACAAAAGCGACAAGGCACCGGAAAAAGCCGATTTTCTGGCTCAGGAAAATCAGGAAGGCAGCGGCACGCTGGATGAAGCGCGTATGCTGACCACAGATATGGAAGCTATTTTTCAGGCCAACACCATTAACGAAACGTCCCTGCAGGAACAGCAGGCCAGCGCCCCGCGCCGGCCGGAAGGTCAGCGCCAGCTGGTCACCACCACGGCCGACAGCCGCAATAAAATTGCCACCGAACAACGCCAGCCCACCATGCAGGTTGACCTGCCCGATGGGCCGCAGAAAACCCTGCTGGAACGCAGCCTGGAAATGGCCAGCCTGGAAGCCAAACTGGATTCCCTGCGCCAGACCTACGCCAAACAACCGCGTGTGCAGCGCTTAACCGCCGCCTCCACCATGAAAGCCAGCGACGCCTACTATGTGAACAGCTGGCGGCGCCGCATTGAAGACAACGGCGCGCGTAATTATCCGCGCGAAGCAGAGAGTTGCTTTGACGACTGCCGCCTGCGTCTGCTGGTAGCGATTAACGCCGACGGCACCATCAACGAACTGCGTATATTAGAGTCGTCTGGCCGCAAAGTGCTGGACGATGCGGCCCTGCGCATTGTGCGCATGTCCGCCCCCTTCGCTCCCTTCACTGAAGAAATGAAAAAGACCACCGACGTGCTGGAAATCATCCGCACCTGGCAGTTCAAGGGCAACCGTTACCTTTCTGACGCCAATTAATATGCAACAACTGACCAGCCTGAAAAATCACCTGCTGATCGCCATGCCGCAACTGGAAGATTCCTGGTTTGCCGGCAGCGTCACCTATTTATGCGAACACAGCGACGAAGGCGCTATGGGGCTGGTGCTGAACAAGCCGCTGCCGGTGCATTTCGACGAAATCTGTGAGCAGCTGGATATTCCGCGCGTTACCGATATCGACCCTGAAATTTACGCCGGCGGACCGGTCAGCCCAGAGCACGGGTTTATTCTGCACCGCCAGCAGGGTAACTGGGGTTCAACCCTGAACATTACCGAACAAACCCATCTGACATCGTCGAAAGACATTCTGAAAGCCATTGCCGCCGGCTCCGGTCCGCGCCATTTCCGCCTGGCGCTGGGCTATGCCGGTTGGGACGAAGGTCAGCTGGAAGCCGAACTGCGCGCCAACAGCTGGCTGACCGTGGAAGCGACCCCGGAACTGCTGTTTGAAACCCCGGATGAACAGCTGTACGACGCCGCCCTGAAAGTGTTAGGTGTCAGTGCCGAGTTTCTCAGCAGCGACGCAGGGCACGCCTGATGAGTCAGGCACCGGCCGCCAAAATACGCAGCCTGATGGCCTTTGATTTCGGCACCCAGCGTATTGGCATTGCCATGGGCCAGCGCCTGACCGGTACCGCGCAGCCGCTGGCGCCCATGAAGGCCCGCGATGGCGTGCCCGACTGGGAGGCCCTGCAGCGCATTGTCGATGAATGGCAGCCGGATGCCTTTGTGGTGGGTTTACCACTGAATATGGACGGCAGCCCCAGCGATATGAGCCGCCGCGCCCGTAAATTCGCCGGCCGGCTGGAAGGCCGTTATCATCGTCCGGCTTACACCCACGACGAACGCCTGACCAGCTACGAAGCCAAAGGCATGGTGATTGCCCAGGGTGGCAGCCGCGACTTCGGCGCCAACTCGGTCGATGGACTGGCAGCACAACTGATTCTGGAAAGCTGGATGGCCGCCTGGCCGTTAAAGGACCCCTTATGAACCTGCCCGATATTGAACAAACCTGTCTTGAACTGGGCCAGCGCCTGGCCACTTACCTGCAGGACCAACAACTGGAACAACCCTTGTTGGTGGGCATCCGCACCGGTGGCGTGTGGGTGGCCGAACGGCTGCAGGAACAACTGCAAACCGAAGACGGCGTCAGCTCACTGGACATCAGTTTCTACCGCGATGACTTCACCCGCCATGGCCTGCACCCGCAGGTAAAAGGCTCAGAATTGCCCGACAGCATTGAAGACCGGCACATTATTCTGGTCGACGACGTCATCATGAGCGGCCGCACCATCCGCGCCGCCATGAACGAGCTCTTTGATTACGGCCGCCCGGCCAGCATCACCCTGGTGTGCCTGCTGGACATCGGCCGCCGCGAACTGCCGATCCAGCCCGATCTGTGCGGCGTGCGTCTGCCACTGGAAGAAGGCCAGCTGGTCAAACTGAGCGGCCCCCAGCCGCTGGAACTCACTTTAGCCTGACGAGTCTGCCACCATGAATCACTTGCTCACCAGCACCGACCCCAGCCAGGTACAGCTGACCGCCGATGGCCGGCTGAAGCACTTCCTCACCACCGAAGGCTTAAGCCGCGAGCTGCTGACGGAAATTCTCGACACCGCCGACTCCTTCATCAGCACCCAGGAGCGCGACGTTAAAAAAGTGCCGCTGCTGCGCGGCAAAACCGTGGTGAACCTGTTCTTTGAAAACAGCACCCGCACCCGCTCCACCTTTGAGCTGGCGGCCAAGCGTCTGTCGGCGGATATCCTTAATCTGGACATCGCCAAATCGGCCACCGCCAAAGGCGAAACGCTGATGGATACGCTGTGGAACCTGGAAGCCATGTACTCGGATATGTTCGTGGTGCGCCATGCCGATTCCGGCGCCGCGCACTTTATTGCCGAGCATGTAACGCCCAATGTCGCCATCATTAACGCCGGTGACGGCCGTCATGCCCACCCGACCCAGGCGATGCTGGATATGCTCACCATCCGCCGCCACAAAGGCAGCATCGAAGGCAAAATCGTCGCCATCGTCGGCGACATTCTGCACTCGCGCGTTGCCCGTTCGCAGATTTATGCCCTCAATACGCTGGGCGCGGCCGAAGTGCGCGTCATCGGCCCCGGCACCCTGCTGCCACGCGACATCGAAGCGCTGGGCTGCAAGGCTTACTACCGCATGGAAGACGGCCTGAAAGACTGTGATGTGGTGATCATGCTGCGGCTGCAGAAAGAGCGGATGCAAAACGCCCTGCTGCCGAGCGAAAGTGAATTTTTCAAACTTTACGGTTTAACCGAAGAGAAACTGCTGTGGGCCAAACCGGATGCCATCGTTATGCACCCCGGCCCGATCAACCGCGGTGTCGAGATTGAATCCAACGTTGCCGATGGCCCGCAATCGGTCATTCTGCATCAGGTCAGCTACGGCATTGCCGTGCGCATGGCGGTGATGGCCATGGCCATGAGTGGC
>JAEWQT010000202.1 GCA_023399105.1 Pseudomonadota bacterium
CAATAACAGGCTGCCGGACTGCATAGCCACGCCCAGATCAATGTTCTGAAACACGGCTTCCTGCCGGTAGGCCATCAGCCGGGCGCTGATCTGCTGGACGGCGCGCCGGGTCTGGTCTTCGGCCTGCCGGTCACTGCCCGACAGCGATACCAAACCCAGCAAGCCAGCGATAATGGCCAGTACGACCATCACTTCCAGCAGGGTAAAACCACGCCCGGCGTGCATCGGAATTACTTATCCAGACTGCTGATATCAGCGGCTTCGCCCTCGCCGCCTTCCTGGGCATCAGCACCCAGCGAGACGATTTCATAACGACCGCGATCCATAAAGTACAGGAACTCACTGCCCCAGGCATCGGTTGGTACCGAGGTGCCTTTCAGGTAGCCATCAGCGCGCCAGTTACGCGGCTCTGGCGCACTGGTCGGTTTTTGCACCAGCGCTTCCAGCCCCTGTTCCGTGGTTGGATAGGTGAAGTTATCCAGCTTGTACATATCCAGGGCATTTTCGATCAGTTTGATCTGGCTCTTGGTGGTTTTGACCCGGGCATCACCGGCAGAACCGATAATGTTGGTGGCAACCAGCGCCATAATGCCGCCGATAATGGCCAACACCACCATCACTTCCAGCAGGGTGAAACCACGTTGCGCCTGTTTCAGATTACTGCGTTGCATACTTGCTCCTATTGCACCATTTTCTGAAGTTCAAGAATCGGCATCATAATGGCCGCCACAATGGTGGCGACAATGCCGCCCATGATCAGCAGCATCATGGGCTCAAACACTTTGACCAGTGCCGACACGGTATTTTCCAGTGTGGCTTCCTGCTGGGCCGCCGTCCGCGCCAGCATGGAATCCAGCTCGCCGCTGTTTTCGCCACTGGCAATCATGTGCAGCATAATGGGCGGGAAAAACCGGGTTTCGGCCAGCGATTTGTGCAGACTGCCGCCTTCACTGACCTTCACCGTGGCCTGCGTCAGCCCCTGCTGAATGGGGATATTGGTAATCACCTGACTGGCAATGCGCATGGCGTCGACCAGTGGCACGCCACTGCTGGTCAGAATCGCCAGCGTACTGCCGAAACGAGCGGTATTGGCGTCTTTAACAAACCCGCCCAGTCCCGGCGTACGCAGCAACAGGGAATGCCAGCGGCGGCGAAAAGCAGCACCGCGCAAGGCCAGCCGGAACAGGGTCAGGCCCATCACCAGCAACACCAGCGTCAGCAAGCCCCAGTCGCGGATAAAATAACTCAGGTTCAGCATAAAGGCGGTTAAACCGGGCAATTCCTGACCGTTTTTAATAAACACTTCAACGATGTCAGGCACCACATAGGTCAGCAGACCCACCACAATACCAATGGCCACGACCGACAGAATAATGGGGTACATGGCGGCCAGTTTGATTTTCTGGTCAGAGGCCTGACGGGCTTCGGTGTAGTCTGCCAACCGGTTCAGTACACCATCCAGATGGCCGGCATGCTCACCGGCTGCCACGGTGGAACGGTACAGGTGTGGAAAGGCGCGCGGGTATTCCGCCAGTGCTTTGGCCAGTGTATAGCCCTCCAGCACCTTGGCCCGAATAGCCAGAATCATGGCCTTGATGCGTTGTTTGCCGGTTTGCTCCGACAACGCTCGCAGGGATTCATCAATGGGCAGGCCAGCCTGAATCAGCGTGGCCAGCTGACGGGTGATCAGCGCCAGCTCGGGAACGGACAAGCCGGGTGAGCGACTGAGCAAGCCGGGGGTTTGTTCTTTGCGCGTGGTTTGCTCCACGGACAGCGGCATCCAGCCTTTGTCGCGCAGCTGCTGGCGCACCTGGCGGGCACTGTCGGCTTCCAGCACCCCTTTTTTGGCTTTGCCGCGCTCATCCAGCGCCTGATAGACAAAGGCACCCATATCAGCCCTTCACCACCCGTAATAATTCTTCAATGGTGGTGCTGCCGGCCAGTACTTTGCGGATACCGTCCTGCTGAATGCCTGGCCCCAGGGTGCGGGCGTGACGCTCCAGTGCCTGTTCACCAGCACGGTCATGGATCAGGGTTTTCATGGTTTCATCGACTTCAATGATTTCGTAAATACCCTGGCGGCCGCGATAGCCCAGCTGGTTGCACTTATCACAACCGCGGGCGTGGAAAATCTGCGGCGGCTGCGCCGGATCAATGCCGAGAATGGTGCATTCGGCGGCATCGGCCGTGGCTTCTTCTTTGCAGTCATTGCACAACACCCGCACCAGCCGCTGGGCGATGACACCGATAATACTGGACGACAGCAGAAAGGGTTCAACGCCCATGTCCTGCAAGCGGGTAATGGCACCAATGGCGGTGTTGGTGTGCAGCGTAGACAGTACCAGGTGACCGGTTAACGAGGCCTGAATGGCAATTTCAACGGTTTCAAGATCACGGATCTCACCGATCATCACCACGTCCGGGTCCTGGCGCAGAATGGCGCGCAGGCCTTTGGCAAAGGTCATCTCCACCTTGGTGTTCACCTGGGTCTGGCCAATGCCGGGCAGGCTGTATTCGATCGGGTCTTCCACGGTCAGGATATTGCGGCTGGTGTCGTTCAGGTCGCTGAGCGCACCATAGAGCGTGGTGGTTTTACCGGAGCCGGTCGGGCCGGTCACCAGAATAATGCCGTGGGGCTTGCTGATAATATTGCGCATGGTGGTCAGGTCGCGCGGCGCCATGCCCAGCTGCGACAGACTCAAGCGGCCGGCTTGCTTATCCAGCAGACGCATCACCACCCGCTCACCAAAACTGGATGGCATGGTTGAAACCCGCACATCCACTTCCCGACCACCGATACGCAAGGCAATGCGACCGTCCTGTGGTACGCGTTTTTCGGCAATATCCAGCCGCGCCATCACCTTAATACGGGAAATTAACAGCGCCGCCAGGGCGCGTTTGGGCTGCACCACTTCGCGCAGTACACCATCGACACGGAAGCGAACGACCAGACGTTTTTCGTAGGTTTCGACGTGAATATCCGAGGCATTTTCTTTGACGGCTTCAGTCAGCAACGCGTTGATCAGGCGGATAATAGGCGCATCACCCTCCTGTTCGAGCAGGTCTTCGGTTTCGGGGACCGAGTCGGCCAGACTGGCCAGATCCATTTCATCGCCCAACCCTTCCACCATTTCCATGGTTTCGGAGGAGTCGCTCTGGTACGCCAGCCCCATACGGCGTTCAAATTCATCATTGCTGATGGCCTGCAACCGGAATGGTGCACTCAGAAAGCGCTGCACTTCCATGATGACGCCAGCCTGCACGCCTTCACGGTGCAGCAGCAATAACTGGTCGGCCTTGCCTTCAATCAGCACACCAAAGCGCTTGGCATAACCAAAGGGTAACCGGGTACTGAGATTGGTCGATTGCACCTGACGGGAGAGGTCTTCTGCCGGTACGGCCAGATTGTCTGCGGTCATTCGATGCCCTGCTCGTTGGCAAAAATCGTCATCTGCATCATCCGCTGCAAAGGAAATCCCTCTTTGTTGTTGTGCTCGGTACGTTACCTTATTACGGAAAAATGACAACTGCATGACATAAAAAAACCCGGCCTTGGCCGGGTTTTTCTAAGCATCTGATATTACAGAGCTTTTTCCAGTTCTGGTACGGCGTCAAACAGGTCTGCAACCAGACCGTAATCCGCTACCTGGAAGATCGGAGCTTCTTCGTCTTTGTTGATGGCAACAATGACTTTAGAGTCCTTCATACCCGCCAGATGCTGAATGGCACCAGAGATACCCACAGCAACGTACAGTTCCGGAGCAACGATCTTACCGGTCTGACCAACCTGCATGTCATTCGGTACGAAACCGGCGTCAACCGCAGCGCGGGATGCGCCAACAGCGGCACCCAGCTTGTCAGCCACTTTGTACAGCATCTCGAAGTTGTCACCGTTCTGCATGCCACGGCCACCAGAGATAACGATCTTGGCGCCGGTCAGTTCCGGACGGTCAGACTTGGCCAGTTCTTCACCAACGAAGGCAGTGATGCCAGCGTCTTTAACCAGATCAACGGCCGTTACAGCAGCAGCACCGCCTTCAGCGGCCGGATCGAAACCGGTCGGACGCACGGTCATCACTTTGATGCTGTCAGCTGACTTAACGGTGGCAATGGCGTTGCCAGCGTAGATCGGACGGGTGAATGTGTCGGCATCAACCACACCAATCACTTCAGACAGCATGTTAACGTCCAGCAGCGCCGCGGCGCGTGGCAGGAAGTCTTTACCGGTGGTGGTGGCAGCGGCCAGGATGTGGCTGTAGCCCTTACCCAGCTCGGCAACCAGTTCACCCATGTTTTCGGCCAGCTGATACTGGTAAGCAGCATTGTCAGCCACCAGTACTTTGGCTACGCCAGCGATCTTGGCGGCGGCTTCAGCAACAGCGCCACAGTTGCTGCCGGCAACCAGCACATCGATGTCACCACCGATTTTGGCAGCAGCAGCCACGACGTTCAGAGTGGCTGCTTTCAGGGTCGCGTTATCGTGTTCAGCGATTACTAAAATAGACATGTAACAGACCTCTTACAGCACTTTGGCTTCGTTCTTCAGTTTGTCGACCAGCTGCTCGATGCTGGCAACCTTGATACCGGCTTTACGCTGTGCCGGCGGAGTTACCTGCACCAGAGACAGGGTGGACTTAACTTCCACACCCAGGTCAGCCGGAGTGGTGACATCCAGAGGCTTACGCTTGGCTTTCATGATGTTCGGCAGAGACGCGTAGCGCGGCTCATTCAGACGCAGGTCAGTGGTAACGATCGCCGGCAGTTTCAGAGCAACGGTACGCAGACCGCCGTCGATTTCACGGGTTACGTTCACTTTGTCACCATCGATGGCCACTTCAGACGCGAAGGTGCCTTGCGCCATGCCAGTCAGTGCACCCAGCATCTGGCCAGTCTGGTTGTTGTCGCTGTCGATGGTCTGCTTGCCCAGCAGAACCAGTTGCGGCTGTTCTTTATCAACAACGGCTTTCAGCAGTTTGGCAACGCTCAGGGATTCCAGCTTCTCGTCGGTTTCGACCAGAATGCCACGGTCTGCACCCAGAGCCAGAGCGGTACGGATCTGTTCCTGAGCCACTTTAGGGCCAATAGAAACCACCACCACTTCGCTGGCAATGCCTTTTTCTTTCAGGCGCACAGCTTCTTCCACGGCGATTTCGCAGAAGGGGTTCATAGCCATTTTAACGTTGGTCAGATCAACGTCTGAATTATCCGGCTTTACGCGTACCTTTACGTTGTAATCGATAACACGTTTAACAGCGACAAGAACCTTCATAGATTCCTCGTATTTAACTAGTGGATGAATAAAGGGCAAATTACCACGCCGACAGGATGACACAGTCAATAGGAGACGCCCTTTCCAGCGCGCCAATTATTCGGATGTTTCCATCTAGCGTCAATAGGATTGCCCACCGGATGCGCCAACCCCCTGTTTTGACGGCCATTTTTGCGCGCGAATGACATGAAATAAGTTGCCTGACAGTACTCCGAACGTATAATGGCGGCCATTTTGCCTTATTCAGGTGGCAGTTATTTGCCCTGTGTCCGGGCAAATAAACGCCGGATGCGCCTGAATATAAAACGCTGACGAGAGAGTCCGTGAACGCCAACAGCTCCCAGCTTACTTTGAGGAGAACACTATGCAACGTGATGTAATGGAATATGACGTAGTAATCGTCGGCGGTGGCCCCGCTGGTCTGACTGCGGCATGCCGTTTCAAACAACTGGCTGAACAGGCTGGTGAAGAAATTTCCGTGTGTCTGGTCGAGAAAGGCTCCGAAGTCGGTGCCCATATTCTGTCCGGCGCCGTTATCGAAGACCGTGCCCTGACCGAACTGTTCCCGACCTGGAAAGAAATGGGCGCCCCGCTCAATACGCCGGTTATCGGTGATGAAGTGTACTTCCTGACCGGTTCTGAAAAGTCAGTCAAAACCCCGAACTGGATGGTACCGAAGCCGATGCACAACGATGGTAACTACATCGTATCGCTGGGCAACGT
>JAEWQT010000247.1 GCA_023399105.1 Pseudomonadota bacterium
ACTCAGGGCTAACGGATGCAGACGCGACACGAACATAAAGCTTCCTTGTGGTGATCTTTGAAAACGGCGCGCAGGTTAACAAAGGACAAGGACAGCGGGGATGCGACAGGGTGTCGCAGGGGCAGGCGGCCTAATAATTAAGGAGCCTCTGAATAACTCTGCACAGCTCTGCGCGAGTCGTTCCGGGCTGTAGAGCAAGGCGGCGAATGCAGAGAATGGCGGGTCCTTTTCAAGTTCGCCAACGCCGCTATACGGCCCGGAAAGCCGCGCTCTGCGGGGATTGCAGGAAAGCCCTGACTCGGTGTCGCCGGATTTTGACAGAACCCGCTATGCCTGCAACCCGGCTTCGTGATTCAGAACTTTCCTGCCATCCAGAGCGGGCACCGAGTTGTTTAGAGGCTCCTTAATAACGATCAATCTGCTGCTTCAGCGCCTGCAGGCGCTGGCGCTGTTCGTCGCGGGGCAGGCTGACGGCGACGGTTTCCGGTAGCGCCGGGGCGATATCCAGTTCCAGATTTTCGCCGTTCTGCAGGCGTTGCAGCAGAATCTCATAGTTGCGTTGGAACACCGGAAAGGCCTGCTGTTCGGGCGTATTGGCGAGAAAAAACCAGTCGCTGGCGCGGCCGGCGAAATACACCGCCGGGTGGCTCCAGGCGAAGTCTTTTTTCGGCGACGGCGCGCGGCAGGCTTCCATATAGGCGGCGTGGGCCGAAGGCAGGCCCAGGGTATCGGCGACATCGCAGCGGGCCAGCACTTCGTGCACATTGGGCAGCCAGCTGCTTTCTTTTACTGCCCGCTCGGCGGCGCGCATGATGACAGCGCCGCTGTAATCGCACAGCAACCGCGCCCACAGGCGCTTGGCCATCACCATGGTGTCGTGGTCGGGAAAAGCCTTCAGAAACTGGTTGTGATAATTGAAGCGGAACAGCTCGAAGATCTGGTTAATGGCTTCTTTCTGTTCAATGGTGGCTTCTTTTACCGGTTCACCAGTTGGTGTCTTTAAGGCGCTGGACGCTTGCTGCAGCTGTTGTGTAACCCGGTTGAGCAGTTGCTTGCTGTCCATTGGTGTCTCCTGACGGTTGGGCCAGACGTTTGCCCCATTGTTGTTTTACGTATTGCAGAAAGCGGCTGTTCCAGCTGTTGTGCACCTGGTTGGAGTCGCGCCAGTACAGCACAAACTCCGGCACCCGCTGCTCGGCGAACTGCCGGTCAATGTGGGCCATGGCCAGAATATCGAAACAATCCGGCGATGGCTGCCAGTTATCGGCAATGCGGGTGGGCAGCGAGGAATGCTCGGCCGAGGCACTGAAGCGCGCCCATTGCTGACGCACATGGGAAATAAATTTGCTGTTCCAGGTTTTGCTGACCTCACCGCGCTCAGCCCAGTAGAGTACAAATTCGGGCACGGCATCGGCAATAAACTGCGGATCAATGCCAGCGCGCTGCAGAATCTGCAGGGCATCTTCGTGCGGTTGCCAGTCGTGCCGGATGGGCAGGGCGTCCTGTTGTTGCGGGTTAAAGGTACCCTGCAACCGTTGCTGCTGACGGGCGGCATCGTTGCGGGCAAACACCCACTGGCTTTTTACATGGCGGAAAAAACGCACGTTCCAGTCGTTGCGGTTGGCGCCCTGTTCGTGGCCCAGCAATAAAAAGTCATCCAGCTGGCTCCAGCTGAAACTGGCCGGAATGCCGTGCTGTTCCAGTCGTTGCAGGGTTTCGGCGTTAGGGCGCCAGCGTTCCGGCAGCGGTTGTTTCAGGTTGGCCGGCGGTGCTGCCGGCGTAGGCATTGGTGTTGCCATGGCCGGGTGGGGCCGCGGTTCTGCAACCGCCGGGCGCGGCTGCGGCTGCGACGTCGTGGCGCTGGCCTGCGGCTGACTGAAGCAGAACATCAGCCCTTCGGCGTCGGGAAACATCGGCCCGCTCAGGGTAAGCAAGCCCTTATCGAGCAGGTTCTGCAGAATCCGGCGGATGGTGACATCGTCCCAGAATGGCAGCTGCTGGCGCAGCGCCTGTTTGCCCAGCCGTGCCCAGCTCTGGCTCTGCAAACTGGCGGCATCGTTCAGCACCGTCAGCAGCACGGCTTCTTCCAGCCCGATGGTGGCGGCCAGGGTGGCCGACAGGGCAATGGTTTTATCGCTGAACAGCGGATGGCTGGGCATGAGGTATTTCCGTAATGAGTTTGTGCGGCGGGCCTGACATAATGCCAACCCCGCAGCCGTACTGGTGATCGTTACCGGTGCGCGCTATTGTACCCTTTTTACCGGCTGTTCCCACGCTCATGACACGTCCGACCCGCGCTTTGCTCAATTGGGCGCATCTGCGCCACAACTACGAAATTGCCCGCTCCCATGCCGACGGTAAAACCTACGCCGTGGTTAAGGCCAATGGCTATGGCCACGGGCTGGAAAACTGCGCCCGCGCGCTCAGTGGTGCGGATGGCTTTGCTGTGGCCTGTGTTGACGAGGCGGTTGCCTTGCGGGAGGCCGGCATTCAGCGGCCGGTGCTGGTGTTGCAGGGCGCCTATGATGCGCAGGAATGGCAGCAGGCCGCCGAGCTGAACCTGCAGCTGGCGCTGCACCATGAACAGCAACTGGCCGACCGCGCCGCTGCCAGGCTGGCGCAGCCGGTGGCGGTGTGGCTGAAAATCAACAGCGGCATGAACCGGCTGGGGTTTCGTCCGGTGCAGACGCCCGCGATCATTGAGCGCATTCAGCAGGACAGTGGCTTGCAGCTGCAGATGGTGATGTCGCATTTCTCCAGCGCCGATGACTGGCACAGCCCGGCGCTGGCGGCGCAGCTGGAAGTGCTGACGTCACAACCCTGGCCGGTGCCGGCCAGTTTCAGCAACAGTGCCGGTCTGCTGACGGAAAAAATCTGTGCGGGTGAGCGCGTGACCGATGCCGTCAGTCGCCCCGGCATTATGCTGTATGGCAGTTCGCCGCTGAATTACCGCAGCGCCGCCGAGCTGGGCTTAAAAGCCGTAATGACGCTGCAGTCGCAGTTAATCAGCACTCACACCGTGCCGGCCGGTGAGCGCGTTGGCTACGGCGGTGACTGGCAGGCCGCACGCGAGACGCGGGTTGGGGTGGTGGCCATTGGTTATGGTGATGGCTATCCGCGCCATGCTCCGGCGGGGACGCCGGTGCTGGTGGACGGCGTGGAATGCCCGCTGATCGGCCGGGTCGCCATGGACATGATTACCGTCGATGTTACTGACCATCCGGCCGCTCAGATCGGCAGCCCGGTGGAGTTGTGGGGCGAACACCTGAGTGTCGACCGCATCGCCGCTCTGTGCGGTACCATCAGTTATGAACTGTTTTGCCAGCTGACGCCGCGGGTGAAACGCATCACCCGTGAGCTGCCCAGTGATGGCGCAACGGTACTGAATCCCTGATTTCTGAAGAAACCATATAAGGATGTGAGGCATGAAAATACTGCTGATACTGGCCACGGCTGTTGCGGCCTGGATTTACCTGCCAATCGGCGACACGTTAAGCGACTGGTTTGCCCAGATCAGCGGTTCCGGTGTGTATGACAGTACAGGGAATCCGCGGGCGGTGCTGCTGATCAGCAGCCGTTGCGGAGAACCCTGTAATGAGGCCAGTGCCGAGCTGCGCCGCCGTTATATTGATGCCGAAATTGTCGTTGTCGATCTCGACCCACAAGGTGCCGAGCGTTACGGCAACCCGCGTACCCTGCCCACTCTGCTGGTTGGTCGCGACCGTATGCAGGGCTTCAATGCCGCTCACTACGCCTCGATTCTGGCCAATAACTTTGGCGAGCAGGCTTTAACCGCGCAGGAACAACGCATTTTTGCCAAGCACTTTGACGATAATGGTGCTCCGCGAATTGTGCTCTACGGCACCACATGGTGCGGTTACTGTAACAAGCTGCGTGGCGAATTTGCCGGGCACAATATTGATTATCTGGATTATGACGTGGAAAAACCCAGCAAACAGACCTGGCTGTTAGAGGCACTGGGGATTGGCGGTTACCCGACGGTGTATGTGGGTTATCAGCGCGTGCGCGGTACCGACTATGCCGCCGTTAAAAAACTGCTGTAAATGCATCAGACTGAGTTGTTGTCAGGTTTCAGCTTATGAACTTTCAGACCCTGCGCGCCTACCTGCTGAGCAAACCCGAAGCGCAGGAGGATTTTCCCTTCGGCCCCGACGCTTATGTGTACAAACTGCAGGGCAAAATGTTTGCGCTGCTGTACGAAAAAGACGGCCAGGCGCGGGTCAACCTGAAATGCGAACCGCTGCAG
>JAEWQT010000198.1 GCA_023399105.1 Pseudomonadota bacterium
TTGGTAATGATGTCTTCAGCCAGACTGGCGCGGAACATCAGCGGGGTCATGCCGTTAATGCGCAGCACATTCTGGAACTGTTCGCGGTTAAAGCGGCCATCCAGCTGGAAAGCCGGAATGGTGACAATGGCTTCATCCACGGAACGCGATGAAGCACGCAAACCCAGCTCCTGAGCCTGCACCAGCGCGATTTTCTGCTCAATCAGCTGCTCCAGCGCTGACTGGCGTAAAAACTGTTCGTTAAACAGGTTTTCGTCGTACTGATCGCCAAACTGGCGACGCAGATTGGCCTTTTGTTGCTCAACCGTCCGCACAATATCGGTTTCGGTAATATCTTCACCGTTCACAGAGGCCGTAGCAGCAGTGCCGGAGCCAATGCTGACGATGCTTTCGACGCCCCATAAGGCAAAGACGACAATAATGAATCCCACAATGATCTTGGCGATCATCCCCTGCGCATTATCACGCATCGTCTGTAACATGGTTCCTCCAACTGTGACTGCACGCCACTCATTATTTTTAATCCTGCCAATATAAAAAAAGCGCATCCGGGATGCGCTTTTTTATCTGGCTGACCGGCCGGGACCAGGCCCTGCGTCCCAACAGCACAACCCCGTTCAGGTTGTACGCCGATCATCAATCACTCAGTTGACAGCGTCTTTCAGCGCTTTGCCAGCTTTGAAACCAGGAACCTTGGCGGCTTTGATTTCGATCGGAGCGCCGGTCTGCGGGTTACGACCAGTACGGGCAGCACGCTCTTTCACCAGGAAAGTACCGAAACCAACCAGAGCAACCTGATCACCGCTTTTCAGTGCAGTGCCAATGCTGTCGATCATGGCGTCCAGTGCACGACCAGCAGCCGCTTTAGGAATGTCCGCCTGAGCGGCAATGGCATCAATCAATTCAGTTTTGTTCACACTAATCCCCTTTATTCTGTGCGCAATTGTGAATTCTTGTTATGCGACTGGGTGATCGCTACAGGAAAAATTTGAGCGTCGATTTATACCAAGCGCCCCCTGCAGCGTCAAGCCGCCTTAATGCGTACTCGGCCTTCCGGCCTCTTCTTTTTTCGATCCGTTCTCATCTTTGCTGATTATTTCACCAACAATCGGTTGCGGCTGGCTTTCCAGCGCCAGATCCAGCACCTCGTCGATCCAGTCAACCGCCACCACATTCAGGTCAGCGACGATGTTGGTCGGGATCTCACGCAGGTCTTTCTCGTTCTCTTTCGGGATGATCACGGTTTTGATGCCGCCGCGATGCGCCGCCAGCAACTTCTCTTTCAGACCACCAATGGCCAGCACCTTACCGCGCAGGGTAATTTCACCGGTCATCGCCACCTCGGCGCGCACCGGAATTCCGGTTAACACCGAGGCCAGAGCCGTTACCATACCGATACCCGCGCTGGGGCCATCTTTCGGCGTCGCCCCTTCCGGCACATGCACATGCAGATCGTGCTTCTCGAAATAATCATCTGCCACGCCCATACCGACGGCGCGGCTGCGCACCACGGTAAAGGCGGCCTGAATGGATTCCTGCATTACATCACCCAGCGAACCGGTTTTGATAATGCGGCCCTTGCCCGGTGTTGCAGCGGCTTCCAGCGTCAGCAACTCACCGCCAACGGAGGTCCAGGCCAGGCCGGTTACCTGGCCAATCTGGTTATCGGCACCCGCCAACCCGTACCGGAACTTCGGTACGCCCAGGTATTCTTCAATCAGGCCAGCATCAATAACCCGGGTTTTCTGGTTACTTTCCAGCATATTGGCTTTCACCACCCGGCGGCACAGCTTGGCCATCTGCCGTTCCAGACCGCGCACACCGGCTTCGCGAGTGTACAGACGGATAATGGTACGCAGGTGCTCATCGCTGATTTCCAGCTCGCGCTCGTGCAGGCCATTCTGCTTAACCTGCTTAGGCAGCAGATAACGACGGGCAATGCTGACTTTTTCATCTTCGGTGTAACCCGGAATACGGATCACCTCCATCCGGTCCAGCAGCGGGCCAGGAATGTCCATGCTGTTGGCGGTACACACGAACATCACATCCGACAGGTCGTAATCAACCTCCAGGTAATGATCGGCAAAGGTGGAGTTCTGTTCCGGATCCAGCACTTCCAGCAAGGCTGAAGCGGGGTCGCCACGGTGATCCATGCCCATCTTGTCGATTTCATCGAGCAGGAACAGCGGGTTCTTCACCCCTACTTTGGACATTTTCTGCACCAGCTTACCCGGCATAGAACCAATATAGGTACGGCGATGACCACGGATTTCCGCCTCATCACGCACGCCACCTAATGCCATACGCACAAACTTACGGTTGGTGGCCCGGGCAACAGACTGCCCCAGAGAGGTTTTACCCACCCCCGGCGGGCCAACCAGGCACAACACCGCGCCTTTCACTTTCTTAACCCGGTTCTGCACCGCCAGGTATTCCAGAATACGTTCTTTCACTTCGTCCAGACCAAAGTGGTCGGCATCCAGAATTTCTTTGGCGTTCACCAGATCATGATTGACGCGACTGCGTTTTTTCCACGGCAGGTTCACCAGCCAATCCAGATAGCCACGCACCACCGACGCCTCGGCGGACATCGGCGACATCATGCGCAGTTTTTTCAGTTCGGCATGGGCTTTTTCGCGGGCTTCTTTGGTCATGCCCGACTGTTCAATTTTGTGGTTCAGTTCATCAAATTCGTTACTGCCGTCTTCCAGATCGCCCAGTTCTTTCTGAATGGCTTTCATCTGTTCGTTCAGGTAATACTCGCGCTGGCTTTTTTCCATCTGCTTTTTCACCCGGCCACGGATGCGTTTTTCCACTTTCAGCAGATCAATCTCAGATTCCATCAACTCCATCAGGTGCTCAACCCGGTCACGCGGGTCGATCATCTCCAGCACCTGCTGTTTTTCATCCAGCTTCAGGGAAATGTGCGCGGCAATGGTGTCCGCCAGACGGGAGGCATCTTCAATGCCGGAAATGGTCGACAAGACCTCAGTCGGTACTTTTTTCGACAGCTGTACGTATTGTTCAAAATGGCCGGTTAACGAACGCACCAGCACTTCGTTTTCACGCTCGGTTGGTTCCTCAACCTCGACCGGGCTGATCACGCCGCGGAACAGCTCATTTTCGTCCAGCAGTTCATCCAGCTGGGCACGCTGATCACCTTCCACCAACACTTTCACGGTGCCATCGGGTAACTTCAGTAACTGCAATACATTGGCAACGGTACCGATGCGGTGCATGCCGTCCATGCCCGGCTCGTCATCGGCAGCATCTTTCTGGGCCACCAGCATAATGCGCTTGTCCTGCGCCATGGCCTCTTCGAGTGCCTGGATGGACTTTTCCCGACCCACAAACAGCGGGATGACCATGGCCGGAAAAACCACTACATCGCGCAGGGGTAATAAGGGAAGAATTTCGTGTGTCATGAATAAAATACCTGGTCACTGCGTGTCTGACGCCAATATGTCAGGAAGTAAGGGCGCGAAGCAAGAATTACAAGGCAGAGCAAAAGATTTACCCGCCAGCCGCACAAAAACATCAGAAGAGGGCAAGAAAAAGGGGCCATAAGCCACTGCTGTCCCATAGTTTGGGGCAGCAAATGAAAAAGCCTGATTCCGAGTGTTATTCTGTTGTTACCACACACCAGAAAAACCAAGGAATCAGGCTTTGTCGCATCATAACACCGCTTTCCATC
>JAEWQT010000204.1 GCA_023399105.1 Pseudomonadota bacterium
GATGGAAAGCGGTGTTATGATGCGACAAAGCCTGATTCCTTGGTTTTTCTGGTGTGTGGTAACAACAGAATAACACTCGGAATCAGGCTTTTTCATTTGCTGCCCCAAACTATGGGACAGCAGTGGCCAACCGGCTCCTTTTTTATGGCTTAAAAGACAATATCAGTCTTTTTTCCAGGTCCGCACCACGGCGAAACCGAACTCTTCGATCCACTGGTCCAGTTCACGCGGGTTGCGTTTTACCTTGGTTACGCGCTGATGCGACACCGGGTGCTCGTAAGTGCCCACGGCCAGTTTCGGCTTCGGCAGGCTGGAGGCTTTTTCTTCTTTAGCCGCACGCGGGCCACGCGGTGCGGTGCGGGCAAAATGCTTACGCAGGTTCTGATAAATAGAAGACGGATTATCCTGTTTGGCCATGCCGATAATCCAGTTCTCGATTTGTTCGGAACGGGATACATACAGTTCTTCTTCGGTCAGGTTGTTCTGGTTAATCAGACGCTGAATCTGTTCACCAAATTCCTGAATACCCTGCAGTTTCTTTTCATGGGTAACGCGCAGTGCTTCCAGTTCCTGGATTTTCTGCTGATGTTGTTTAATTTGTTTATCAATATCGAGATCGAAAACGCTCACGGTATAACCTCTTGGGTGAATATCAAAAATATGACTTCGCCGGTTATCGCAAAGAAATGTAATAAGGCGAACGCCATATCGGGACAGAAGATATCGGTGTTTTTTCCGGCCGCTAATATACAACAATCAATACCATATGTAATGCCATATACCCCTGTTTAATTATTCCGATTGAGACAACAGTCTGTCTGCTGACCTGCGGCGGCTACGCCTTCCTGGCAAGGTGAGTGCGCTTGTACTTATAAATGATAAAGATTAACATTCGCCCTGACATTCACTCCCAAAAGCAGCGTCCAGCATGACTCTCCGCACCCTCGACCAACTGACGGCCGGCAGTAAAGCCCGTATTGTTGGTTTTACCACCACGGCCACCAACTTTCGCCGCAAGTTACTGGCGCTGGGCCTGATGCCCGGCTCCGAGATCGAAGTCAGCCGCTTCGCCCCGCTGGGCGACCCGATGCAGATTCAGCTGCGCGGCGCCTCGGTCAGCCTGCGCAAACAGGAAGCGTCGATTATTCAGGTGGAGGTGCAGGCATGAAACCAGCGGTGATTGGTGTTATCGGCAATCCGAACTGCGGTAAAACCACCCTGTTCAATGCGTTAACCGGCTCACGCCAGAAAGTGGGCAACTGGCCTGGTGTAACGGTTGACCGTAAAGAGGGCGTATTAAACCTGCGCGGTGTCGCCCACACCCTGGTCGATTTACCCGGCACTTATGCGCTGGACAGTCACGATGATGAATTATCCACCGATGAAAAAATCGCCCGCGAATTTGCCTTAAGCGGCGAAGCGCAGCTGATTATTAATATTCTGGATGCCAGTAATCTGGAACGTAATTTATTCCTCACCTCGCAATTACTGGATATGGGCGTACCGCTGGTCTGTGCGGTGAATATGCTGGATGTGGCCGAGCGCGAGGGTATTCACGTTGATACCGTGCTGCTATCGCAACAACTGGGCGTGCCGGTGGTGCCTATTGTCGCCGCCAGCGGTCAGGGCATAGAAGAATTATGCCGGGTGCTGGCGCACAACCTGGAACACCCCACCGTTGCCACGCCGCTGCTGCGTACCGACGCGGGTTTGCAGCAGGCCATTAACGATCTGAAAGAACAGCTGCAGGGGCTGGTGCCCAACCCGTTCTGGTCAGCTACCCGCATTCTGGAAAATGACCGTTATGCCGGCGATGTGCTGCCCGAAACCCGCCGCAACAACATTCTCACCAGCGCCCGCCAGCACCGCGAACAGCTGGAACAACAGGTGCAGCAACCGCTGGATGTGCTGTTGGCCAATGGCCGCTATCAGGCCATCCGCACCATTTTAACCAGCGTGTTAACCAACGGCCGCCGTGGCCGCAGCTTAACCGAGCGCATTGACGATTGGGTGTTAAACCGCTGGCTGGGCATTCCGTTCTTTTTCGGCGTGATGTATCTGATGTTCTTATTTGCCATTAACGTCAGTGGCGCCTTTATTGATTTCTTCGATATTGCCTTTGCCACGCTATTTGTCGAAGGCCCGCGCGAATTATTAAACGCCGTCGGCAGCCCCGGCTGGCTGACCACCTTATTGGCCGATGGTTTGGGCGGTGGCATTCAGTTAGTCGCCACCTTTATTCCGGTGATTGGCGGTTTGTATCTGTTTTTGTCGGTGATTGAAGACTCCGGTTACATGGCCCGCGCCGCCTTTGTGATGGACCGGCTGATGCGCGCTGTCGGCCTGCCCGGTAAAGCCTTTGTGCCGTTGATTGTCGGTTTTGGTTGTAACGTGCCGGCGGTGATGGCGGCGCGCACCATGGATACCGAAAAAGACCGCTTATTAACCATCGCCATGGCGCCTTTTATGTCTTGCGGTGCGCGGCTGTCGGTCTACGCCTTATTTGCCGCCGCCTTCTTTACCAGCAACGGTGCGCTGATCGTCTTCAGCCTCTATGTGCTGGGCATTGTTATGGCCATGCTGACCGGCATGGCACTGAAAAACACCCTGTTCAAACCCGAGCTGACGCCTTTCGTAATGGAGCTGCCGGCCTACCATATTCCGACTGTAAAAGGCGTACTGCTGAAAACCTGGGAACGACTGAAATCGTTCTGCCTGCGCGCCGGTAAAACCATCGTCACCGTGGTGGTGGTGCTGAGCTTCCTCAATTCTTTTGGTACCGACGGCTCGTTCGGCAACGAAGACACCGATAAATCCGTGCTGGCCAAAATGGCTACCGTAGTGACCCCGGCCCTGTCCCCCCTGGGCGTTCAGGACGATAACTGGCCCGCAACCGTCGGCGTGATTACCGGCATTTTTGCCAAAGAGGCGGTGGTGGGTACGCTGGATGCGCTGTACAGCCCGGAAGCGGAAGCCAGTGATGAAGGCTATTCCCTGCTGGGTGGCTTAACCGCAGCGCTGCAAACCATCCCGGACAATCTGGCCGGGCTGGCCGATGCCCTGCTCGACCCGCTGGGTCTGAGCCTGATTGGCGCCGACCAGACCGAAGAACAGGATGTGAAAAGCAGCACCTTTACCCGCATGGGTGAGTTATTCGGCAGCCAGCTGGCGGCGTTCTCATACCTGGTATTTGTGCTGCTTTACACCCCTTGTGTAGCTACGCTGGGCGCGATGGTGCGCGAAGCCGGCCTGCGCTGGATGCTGTTTGTCGCCGGCTGGAGCACCGGGCTGGCCTATACCACCGCCGTGGTGGTGTATCAGGTTGGCAGCTTTGGCCAGCACCCGCTCAGTTCTTCGTTATGGATTACCGGCAGCATCACCTTTGTCGGCGGCTGTTTACTGGCGATGCGCCGCTACGGCCAGCAGCAGGACGCCAAGCGCATCCCCTTAGTGCAGCTGTAACGTTTATAAGGCTTTATTCAGTGGTTGCTGAGGCAACCGTGTGCGCCATGGATGGCGCGCTCGAGCCCCCAGGGAAGGGTTAACGGCGAGTTGCTTTAGCAACTACTGAAAAAAGCGTCAACAAATCTACTCGCATCATTAAGCACATCTGCTTTTTGTGGCCGGGCAAAAATCCTTGTGGTACAAAGGTACCAACTATTAATAACAACAATAAAAATCACCATGCTCATCGCGGAACACACCATGACCGATCTGTATTTCCGGACGCTCACCAGCGCCCTTCACGATGCCGGCGTGTGCACGCCTGTGATGGTCATCGACCGGGAACGGCTCGACCACAATATTGACCACCTAATTGATGTGATGAACCGCGGTTTTGATTACCGCATTGTCGCCAAATCCCTGCCCTCGGTGCCGCTGCTGCAATACATTATGCGCCGCACCGGCACCAGCCGGCTGATGTGCTTTCACCTGCCCTTTCTGATGCACCTGATCGAGCATATTCCGGCCGCCGATATTCTGCTCGGCAAGCCCATGCCGGTGTGCGCCGCCCGGCATTTTTATGCCTGGCATGGCCAGCAAACCAGCAGTATGTGTTTTGCCCCCGAGCTGCAGCTGCAATGGCTGATCGACAGCCCGCAACGCCTGCAGCAATACGAACAACTGGCGCAGGAACTGAACGTACGGATGCGCATCAGCCTGGAAATTGATGTGGGTTTACATCGTGGTGGTTTTCAGCCGGGGGAAGATTTTATGGCGGCGCTGGAGCGGGTCAGCCGCTCACCCTGGCTGAGCCTGTCCGGCCTGATGGGCTATGAGGCACATATCGGCAAAATTCCGGCCCTGCTGGGTGGCCCAACTGCGGCCTTCAACGCCACCCGCCAGCGCTACGCCGCCTGCGTACAGCAAGTGCGCGACGTGCTGGGCGAAGCGGTACTGAAAACCCTGTGCCTGAACACCGGCGGCAGTACCACCTACCCACTGTACGATGCCGATAGTCTGGGCATTGTCAGTGAAATTTCGGTCGGCTCAGCGCTGCTTAAACCCACCGATTTTGACGTGGAAACCCTGGAACACCACCTGCCCGCCGCCTACATTGCTGCCCCCGTATTAAAACGCGTGCAACAGCCGGAAATTCCCGAAGCGCCGCGCCTGTCGCGGGTATTACGCGCCATCGGCCTGCTGCCGAAACAGGGCTGTTATTTATACGGCGGCAACTGGCTGGCGTCGCCCTGCTACCCGGCGGAGGCCAGGCTGAGCAGCCTGCTGGGCCGCTCCAGCAATCAGGAGTTTTACCAGTTACCCGCCGATACCCGCCTGCAGCAGGATGATTATGTATTCTTCCACCCCACCCAAAGCGAAGCGCTGCTGCTGCAGTTTGGCCAGCTGGCGGTGGTGGAACAAGGACGCATCTGCGACTGGTGGCCGGTGTTCAGCTATCCCGATACCTTTCCGCAATACCGCCTGCAGCGGGCACGTCAGCCGCAGCGCTGCGCCAGCACGCTGATGCAACCGGACTGATCGCCATGTTGGTCATTCTGTGTGGCTTATGCCTGCCCGCTCTGCTGATCTGGCTGTGCCAACGCCTGCCCTGGCTGGATAAAGCCGGGGTGGTGGTGTTGTCGTTTACCCTCGGCATTCTGCTGGCGGCCAGTGGCTTATTACCGGCCGGTGATGATATCCGCGCTCTGCAAAGCATCCTGGCCGAAGTCAGCGTAGCGCTGGCACTGCCATTGCTGGTGTTTTCCATGGATGTTGGCGCCGCCCTGCGCCTGGCCGGCAATACCCTGAAAAGCTTAGGTCTGGCTCTGCTGGCCATAATGCTGGTCAGCACCGTGGCGGCCGTGCTCTTTGCCCCATACCTGAACGACATCTGGCAGATTGCCGGCATGTCGGTGGGCGCCTATACCGGCGGCGGCCCGAACATGGCGGCCATCAAAACCGCCATCGGTGCTGACGATACCCTGTTCACCACCATGATCACCTACGACATTCTGCTCTCGGCCATGTATCTGCTGTTTGTCATGACCATCGCCAAACCCATCTTCAGCCGCCTGCTGCCAGCCTTTAAAGCACCAGAGCAGGAGCAGGATCACTCAGCGTTCCGTCATCTGGCCGATGAAACCGCTAATGCCTACAAGCCACTGTTACGCCTCGCGTTATTACCCAAGACGGTGCTGGGACTGCTACTGGCTGGCGTGATTGTCGGTGCTGCGGTTGGCATTGCCAAACTGGTACCGGGCAGTATGGCTTCCGCCATCGCCATTATTGCCATTACCACGCTGGGGGTTGCGGCGTCCTTTGTGCCGGCGGTGCGGAATCTGCCGAACAGCTACCCGCTGGGGATGTACCTGATTCTGGTGTTCTGCTTTACCACCGGCAGCATGACCGATACCGGCATCCTGACCCGCCTGAATATGGCCTTATTCGCTTACATCAGCTGCATTCTGATCGGTGCCATGGTGTTGCAGGCACTGCTGTGCCGCTGGCTGAAGATTGATACCGACACCTTCCTGATTACCGCCTCGGCCGCCATTATGTCGGTGCCGTTTATTCCGGTAATCGCCGGTGCGCTTAAAAACCGTGCCATTATCGTGCCCGGCTTTGCCGCCGCCATCATCGGATATGTATTAGGAAATTATCTTGGCATTGCTGTGGCTTGGGTAACCCGCGCCCTGATCTGAACCAGCCGCCACTGCGGCTGACCCTGCCGGCGGCTTCTGGTATCCTTGCGCGTCATTTTTTACGGTTCAGACAGCACAGGAGACATGGCCATGGTGACCCTGTACGGCATCAAAAACTGCGACACCATCAAAAAAGCCCGCGCCTGGCTGCAAGCAGCAGGTATTGAGTACGCCTTTCACGATTACAAAAAAGACGGCCTGAGCGCTGAGCTGCTGGACAGCTTTCTGGCCGAGCTGAGCTGGGAAGACCTGCTGAATAAGCGCGGCACCACCTGGCGCGCCCTGCCCGATGACGTCAAAGCCGGCATTGATGCCGCCAGCGCCAAAGCCCTGATGCTGGACAACCCGTCCATTATCAAACGGCCGCTGCTGGATACCGGCAACCGTAAGGTACTGGGCTTCAGCGCCGACGATTACAGCGCGCTGTTTAACTGACCTGACCGGTTTAACTGAATTTTCGCTTACCCCATTTTTACGAGGATTGTTCATGACTCAAGCATTTGCCCTGGCCATTGGTATTGGCACCAAAAACAGCAACGGTGACTGGCTGGAAGTGTACTACCCGCAGCCATTGCTGAACCCCGCTGCCGCACTGATTGACGCCGCGAAAACCGCGCTGGGCTATGAGGGTGGCAACGTCGCGCTGGAAGCCGATGGCGGCGAACTGGAAGCCTTCGCGGCGGCCGTAGAAAGCGCCAATGCTGAACTGGCCGCGCTGGCCCGTACCTTTACCGAAAGCGAACGCCCGGTGGTCGTGACCGTACTGGAAAGCGATGCGCAATCCACCAGCACCCCCGAGGTGTACCTGAAACTGCACCTGCTGTCGCATCGTCTGGCCAAGCCACACAGCCTGAACCTGGCCGGTATGTTCGGCCTGCTGCCAAACGTAGCCTGGACCAACAAAGGCGCCGTCGACCTGAACGATCTGCCGGCGGCGCAACTGGAAGCCCGCCTGAACGGCGAAATTCTGAGCGTGAACAGCGTGGATAAATTCCCGCGCATGACCGATTACGTGGTACCCAAAGGCGTCCGCATTGCCGATA